>CAZDSB010000320.1:0-13515 GCA_964507515.1 uncultured Myxococcaceae bacterium | reverse complement strand
GCCAAGCAGTACTACTGGCACCGCTTCTTCAGCCACCAGCCCGACCTCAACTACGACAACCCCGAGGTCCAGGAGGAGATGCTCAACGTCATGCGCTTCTGGCTGCGCATGGGCGTGGATGGCTTCCGCTGCGACGCCGTGCCCTACCTCTTCGAGCGCGAGGGCACCAACTGCGAGAACCTGCCGGAGACGCACGCGTTCCTGAAACGGCTCCGGGCCACCATCGATCGCGAGTTCGGCGGCCGCGTGCTGCTGGCAGAGGCGAACCAGTGGCCGGCGGACGTCCGGGTGTACTTCGGCGACGGAGACGAGTTCCACATGGGGTTCCACTTCCCGGTCATGCCCCGCCTCTTCATGTCCGTCCGCCGCGAGGAGCGGACGCCCATCGTGGAGATCATGCAGCAGACGCCGGAGATCCCCGAGACCTGTCAGTGGGCGATCTTCCTGCGCAACCACGACGAGCTGACGCTGGAGATGGTGACCGACGAGGACCGGGACTACATGTACCGCGAGTACGCCAAGGACCCGCGGATGAAGCTGAACCTGGGCATCCGGCGACGACTCGCGCCGCTGATGGACAACGGGCGGCGGCGGCTGGAGCTGCTGCACTCGCTCCTCTTCTGCCTGCCCGGCACGCCGGTCATGTACTACGGCGACGAGATCAACATGGGCGACAACATCTTCCTCGGCGACCGCAACGGGGTGCGCACCCCGATGCAGTGGACGCCCGATCGCAACGCGGGCTTCAGCCGCGCCGACTACGCCCGGCTCTTCGCGCCGGTCATCGCCGACACGGTCTACGGCTACCAGGCGCTCAACGTGGAGGCGCAGGAAGCGAACGCTGGTTCGTTCCTCAACTGGATGCGCGAGGTCATCCGGGTCCGGAAGGCGCATCCGGCGTTCTGGATGGGCAAGCTCCGGTTCGTGAATCCGCCCAACCGGAAGGTGATGGCCTTCGTCCGGGTCGCCCCCGAGGAGACGCTGCTCTGCGTGTGCAACCTGGCGCGGGGGGCGCAGCCGGCCGAGCTGGACCTCTCCTCCTGGCAGGGCTGGACGCCGATCGAGCTGTTCGCCGAGACGGCCTTCCCCTCCATCACCGACCGGCCGTACCAGCTCTCGCTCGGTGCGTACGGCGTCTACTGGTTCCGGCTGCAGCCGCCGGAGGGAGGGAGCGCCTCATGACCGTCAACGTCGAGGAGCTCAGCGGCTGGCTGAAGCAGCAGCGCTGGTTCGGTGGCAAGGGAGTTCCCATTTCGAAGGTCGAGGTGCTGGAGCGCATCCCGCTCCAGTCCGCGCCGGACGCGGAGGCCAGCATCGTGCGGGTGAGCTACGTGCTCGGCGCTGCCGAGACGTACCTCGTCCTGCTCCAGCGCATGCCCGACGGACAGCTGCGTGATGCGCTCGAGGACCCGGGCGTGGCGCGCGCGGTGCTGGACTTCGCCCGTGACGCGCGTCAGGTCCCCGTCGGAGCAGGCGTCGTGCGGGCGGAGCCCATCGGCCGGGGCGCCGAGGTGCTGGCCTCGCTCTCGAAGGAACCGGCGGTCCGGGCCCTCGGGGTGGAGCAGAGCAACACCAGCGTGGTGATCGGCGACAAGGTCCTGCTCAAGGTCCTGCGCAAGCTGGAGGTGGGACTGTCTCCCGAGGTGGAGATGGGCCGCTTCCTGGCCACGCACGGCTTCCGGTCCACGCCGCAGCTCCTGGCGGCCCTCACCCTCGAGGGGCCGAGCGCGAGCGAGCTCGCCCTGCTCTACGCCATCGTCCCCAACCAGGGCGATGGCTGGGCCTACCTGACCGGCGTGCTCCGCGAGTCACCCGAGCCGCCCCCCGAGGCGCTCGGCCGGCTGGAGCGCCTCGGGCATCGCGTCGGCGAGCTGCACCGGGTGCTCGCCTCCGACGAGACCGACCCCGCCTTCGCCCCGGAGGCCATCCACCAGGAGGACCTGCAGCGCTGGAGCAGCTCCATCGTCGGCGAGCTCGGGGTGACCCTCGCCAAGGCCGCCTCGCGCTTCCCCGAGCTGGCCGAGCGCCAGGACGCGCTCACCGAGCGCGCGAAATCGCTGGCCTCGCTCACGCCGTCGGGCCAGAAGATCCGCCAGCACGGGGACCTGCACCTCGGCCAGGCGCTCTGGACCGGAGACGACTGGATGGTGATCGACTTCGAGGGTGAGCCGGCCCGTCCGTACACGGCCCGCCGCGAGAAGCACACGCCGCTCCGCGACGTGGCCGGCATGCTGCGCTCGTTCTCCTACGCCGCCTCGGTGGCCGGGCTCGCGCCCGCGGCCCGGCGCCGCGCCGTCGTCGCAGCCAAGGGCGCGTTCCTCCGCGGCTGGCGGGAGGCGGTCCGCGGAAGCAACCTTCTCCCGGCGAGCGAGGCCGACGCGCGGGCCATGCTCGACGTGCTCGAGCTGGAGAAGACGCTCTACGAGCTCCGCTACGAGCTGCAGATGCGGCCCGACTGGGCAGCCATCCCCGCCGAGGCGCTGGCATGACCGCTGCGCTGGACGCGATCCGCTCGCTCCATCACCCTGAGCCACACCAGATCCTCGGGGCGCACCCCGAGCCGGGCGGGGGCACGGTCATCCGCGCTCACCGGCCGGAGGCGGAGAGCATCACCGTCGTCGCCGACGACGGTCAGGAGTGGGCCATGCGGTCGCTCGGGAACGGGCTGTTCGAGGTGCGGACGCCCCGCGCGGTGGGTCCCTACCACCTGGCGGTCACCTACCCCGGCGGGCGGCGCTTCACCCTGGGCGATCCGTACCGGTTCTGGCCCACGCTCGGAGACCTTGACCTCTACCTCCTCAACGAGGGGCGGCACGACCGACCCTGGGAGCGTCTCGGAGCGCATCCGATGCTCCACGGCGGGACTGCAGGCACTGCGTTCGCGGTCTGGGCGCCGACGGCCGGTGGGGTCTCGGTGGTGGGCGACTTCAATGGCTGGGACGGGCGGCTCCATCCCATGCGCCGGATGGGCGGCTCGGGGATCTGGGAGCTCTTCGTCCCCGAGGTGGGCGACGGCGCTCGCTACAAGTTCGAGGTCCGTCCCCAGGGCGGTGGCCCACCGTTCCTCAAGGCCGACCCGTATGCCTTCCGGACCGAGGCGCCGCCGCTGACCGCCTCGGTGGTGCACGCGCTCGACCGGTACGCCTGGCACGACCAGGGCTGGATGGAGCAGCGGGCCCGCGGCGACCTCTTTGCGCGGCCGATGAGCATCTACGAGGTCCACCTCGGCAGCTGGCGCCGCGTGCCGGAGGAGGGAAACCGGTCGCTGACCTACCAGGAGATCGCCGTCCAGCTCGCCGGGTACTGCCAGGACATGGGCTTCACCCACGTGGAGCTGCTCCCCGTCGCCGAGCACCCCTTCACCGGCTCCTGGGGGTACCAGGTCGGCAACTACTACGCGCCGACCGCGCGCTTCGGGCACCCGGACGACTTCCGGTTCTTCGTGGACCACCTCCACCAGGAGGGCATCGGGGTCCTCGTGGACTGGGTGCCGGGCCACTTCCCCCGAGATGCCTGGGCGCTGGGGAGGTTCGACGGCTCGGCGCTCTTCGAGCACGCCGACCCACGCCAGGGGGAGCAGCCCGACTGGGGGACGTACGTCTTCAACTTCGGTCGAAACGAGGTGCGCAACTTCCTCGTGGGGAACGCGCACTTCTGGATCGAGCAGTACCACGTCGACGGGCTGCGCGTGGACGCGGTCGCCTCGATGCTCTACCTCGACTACTCGCGGAAGGAAGGCGAGTGGGTGCCCAATCGGTGGGGCGGCCGGGAGAACGAGGAGGCCATCTCCTTCCTCCGCGAGCTCGGCGCGTCCGTGCACGCGCGTCACGCCGGGGTGCACGTCATCGCCGAGGAGTCCACCGCCTGGCCGAAGGTGACGGCCCCGGTGCCCGACGGGGGCCTCGGCTTCACCCTGAAGTGGAACATGGGGTGGATGCACGACACGCTGAAGTACTTCGCGACCGACCCGCTCTTCCGGAGCCACAACCACAGCCAGCTGACCTTCGGGCTGCTCTACGCCTGGAGCGAGCGGTACGTCCTTCCGCTCTCGCACGACGAGGTCGTGCACATGAAGGGTTCGCTCTGGGGGCGGATGCCGGGGAACGATCCGCAGAAGGCAGCCAACCTCCGCGCCCTGCTCGCCTGGATGTGGGCGCATCCGGGCCGCAAGCTGGTCTTCATGGGTGGCGAGTTCGGCCAGCCCGGGGAGTGGAGCCACGACCGGAGCCTGGACTGGCACGTCCTGGCCGAGCCGGCGCACGCCGGGCTCCAGGCGCTGGTCCGGGCGCTCAACGACCTCTACGTGACGCACCCCGCGCTGCACGCGCAGGACGACCGGCCAGAGGGCTTTCGCTGGATCCAGGCGGACTCGGCGAGCAGCAACGTCCTCGGCTTCCTCCGGATCGATGCCGAGGGCCGCGCCATCGCCTGCCTGGCAAACCTGGCCAACCAGCCGTGGCCGGGCTACCGGTTCGGCCTTCCGACCGCCGGCACCTGGACGCGCATCCTCGACACCGACGCGGCCGGCGTGGGCGGACAGGATCGCAGCGGGCCGTCCGAGGTGAAGACCGAGCACGTCCCCTGGGACGGGCTGTCCGAGTCGGTGGCGGTGGATCTGCCGCCGCTCACGGTTCAGTGGCTGCTCTCTCCCGAGACCTCGGCAGGCACCCGGGGGACGCCCTCGAGTAAGGCGCGGTGACGGGGTCTTGCACTGGCCGTCCCGGACGCGTTGTGAACGCGGTGTCGGGCGTGCTTTGACGGGCGGCCTGGCATGCTCGGGATCCGCGAGGCGCTCCTCTTCCTTGCAGTGGTGGTGATCGCCGTCCCGCTCTTCAAGCGGCTCGGCCTGGGGTCGGTGCTCGGCTACCTCGTCGCCGGCGTGCTGATAGGCCCCCACGGGCTGCGGCTCATCCCGGACGTCGTGGAGGTCGGCCACCTCGCCGAGCTCGGGGTGGTGCTCCTGCTGTTCCTCATCGGGCTCGAGCTCCAGCCGGAGCGGCTCTGGGATCTGCGCACACGCGTCTTCAGGGTCGGGGCGGCGCAGGTGGCGTTCAGCGGGGCGGCGCTCGCGGTCGGGGCGCTGGCGCTCGGCCTGTCGTGGCAGGCCGCGGTGGTGGCGGGGTTCGGGCTCTCGCTCTCCTCCACCGCCTTCGCGCTGCAGCTCCTCGGGGAGCGCAACCAGCTGGCCACCCCGATGGGCCAGACGGCCTTCGGCATCCTCCTGTTCCAGGACCTGGCGGTGATCCCGCTCCTGGCCGTCCTGCCGCTGCTGGGACCCGGCGGGGGGCGGATGGACACGTCGTGGGTCCCGCTGGCCAAGGCCGTCGGGCTCATCATCCTGGTGGTCCTCGTGGGACGGACGCTGCTCCGGCCCGCGTTCCGGCTGGTGGCCTCGGCGCGGAGCCAGGAGGTCTTCACCGCCTCGGCGCTGCTCGCTGCCCTCGGCACCGCGGTGCTCACCGCGGCGGTCGGGCTGAGCCCGGCCCTGGGGGCGTTCCTGGCCGGCGTTCTTCTGGCGGACTCGGAGTATCGGCACGAGCTGGAGGCGGACATCGAGCCATTCCGCGGGCTCCTGATGGGGCTGTTCTTCATCTCGGTGGGCATGTCGGTCGCGCTCGAGCTGCTGCTCCGGCATCCGCTCCTCATCGCCGGGCTGGTGGTGGGGATGAGCGTCCTCAAGGTCCTGACCATCGGGACGCTCGGGCGGCGCGTGCTCGGTGGCTGGCCCCCTGCCTGGGAGCTCGGCGTCATCCTCGGCCAGGGAGGCGAGTTCGCGTTCGTGCTCTTCGGGCTCGCCGTGACGTACGGGATCCTGGCCGGGCCCCTGCGGGACACGCTGGTGCTGGTGGTGAGCCTGTCGATGGCGCTCACTCCCCTGCTCGCCGTCGCGCACGACCGGCTCCTGGCGCCCCGGCTCCGCAGGCGCGACGACCGGCCGTATGATCAGGCGGTGGAGCAGGAGACCCCGGTCATCATCGCGGGCTTCGGTCGCTACGGGCAGATCGTCGGCCGGGTGCTGCGGGCGCGTGGCATCCCCTTCACCGCGATGGACGCCGACCCGGCGCAGATCGACTTCTTGAAGCGCTTCGGGAACAAGGTCTTCTACGGAGACGCCTCGCGGCTGGATCTGCTCCGGGCGGCCGGAGCGGACAAGGCGCAGGTCTTCGTCCTCGCCATCGACGACGTCCAGGCCTCGGTGCGTACCGCGCGGGAGGTACAGGAGCACTTCCCTCACCTCGCCGTCTTCGCGCGGGCCCGGAACCGCGCACACGCCTACCAGCTGCTCGAGCTGGGCATCACCCACGTGATGCGGGAGACCTATCTCTCCAGCCTCGAGGTGTCCGGGGACGTCCTCCAGGAACTGGGCTTCAGCTACTCGGAGGCGAAGTCCACCCTCGAGCGCTTCCGCGAGCACGACGAGCGCATCCTCCAGGAGTCGTTCCGCTACCAGCGGGACGAGAAGAAGCTCCTGGAGATCGCCGAGCGCTCCCGCCGGGAGCTCGAATCGCTCTTCACCCGCGACGCGGACGACGAACGGAAGAGTGCGTGAGGGCCCTGGCCTCCCACATCCGGCCCGCCACCTCCGGCGACGCTTCGGGGATCGCCCGGGTCCAGGTGCTCACCTGGCAGCAGACCTACCGGGGTATCCTGCCCGACGCATTCCTGGACGGGCTCGACGTCGAGCGGAGCGCCGAGAGCTGGCGGGCGGTGGTGGCGGACCGTCGCCGGGTGACCCACGTGGTGGATGGCCCGGGCATCCTCGGCTTCTGCACCTCGGGTCCATCCCGGGGAGATCCGGGCGGGTACCGCGGAGAGGTGGAGGCGATCTACATCCACCCCGACGAGCAGGGGCAGGGCCACGGGACGGCGCTCGTCCAGGCCGCGATGCACTGGCTGGCGGCGAAGCGTCTGACGCCGGTGCTGGTCTGGGCGCTCGAGGCGAACACCCGGGCGCACGGCTTCTACCAGTCGCTCGGGGCGCGAAAGCTGGACACCCGGTTGCTCCGCATCGCCGACGCGCTCTACCCCGAGGTGGGCTTCGGATGGCCCGAGAAAGCCCCGGTCACTGGGGGCTGATCGGCCCGTGCTGCACCACCTCGAAGTCGCTGCCCTTGATGGCGCGGAGCGAGCGCAGGTCCTCGTTGGAGTAGCGGGGGTCGGGTGCTCCGGAGAGCCAGAAGCTCGTCCCGCCGCCGTTGTCGGCGACGAACATCCCGTACTGCTTGAGGGCCCGGAGGATGACCTGCATCCGCCAGCTGAAGCCGGAGATGTCCACGTCCTTCTTCAGCCTGACCCGCAGGCCCATGGGAGGGCAGTTCGAGCCCGTGGCGCAGGTCCCGGCGGCGTGGGTGGCGGGCCAGACGAAGCCCTGCTGGCTGTGGCCGACGACGAAGCGGAGCGCGTGGGCGATGTATCCCGAGTCGACCTCGTCCCAGCGGACGAGGCCCGGGAAGACGGGGAGGCCCGCGGCGTCGGCGGAGGTCCAGCGGAGGGGTCGGGTCGCGTCGGAGCGGAGGTTCCACTTCGCGCCATTGGACGCGTCCCAGGAGCCGTCGGAGTTCCGTGACCCCTGGAAGAGCTCGTAGAGGTAGCCGCGCTCCCGGTCGACGACGATGACGTGGTGGTCGAGGGAGGGGTCGGGCCTGGCGTCCCAGGGGATCGGAAACGGCCCGGGGTCGCTCTCCTTCGGGAATCCCCAGTAGGAGACGTGCACCATGGCCTGATCCCCGCCGATCTCGACGTAGGGGATGCCGTTGCCGTCGGCGTCCCAGCCGGTAGTGAGGGGGTCGTCGGCGCCCATGTCCGCGATGTACGCGTCGGACTTCGGGTCGACCGGCGCGTCGTCGATGCGGGTGTTCCACGGGCTGTCCGGTGGGAAGATCGAGACCTTCGTCGGCGGAGGGGGCGGCGCGGGAGCCGGGGTTCCGGCGTCGGGCGCGGGCGATGGATCTCCGGCGAGGGGTCCGGCATCGGGGCCAACGGAGGGACCACCGTCGGGGAGCGGGGTGTCGCCTCCTCCGTCGCGCGCTCCGGGCGCCATGCGTCCTCCGGTCGGGCCGGAAGTGTCGGGGGCGGCGGCGTCGGTCAGGGCGACACCGCCGCTACACCCGGCGAGGAGGAGGAGCAGGAGCGAGTTGAGAGTCCGCATGGACGCGGGACCCTAGTCGCCGGGGCAAGACGCAAGACGTCGTGCCGCCCAGCATGGGGACTGTGTGACATGCCGTGTTGAGCCTCGGCCGAGGAGCGGCCCGGAGGGCGACCGCACGGTCAGAGCCATCGCCGCGGCAAGGTCTTCGCTCGAGGATGACTGGGATGGACGTCGAGTCGCGCAGGTCGTCTGCTCGGAGGCGACGGGGCGACGCTCGGGCCGGTTCCCCGGGCGTTCCCCGCCGGCCTGCGAGACCGTCGGCGCTCAGGGGAGCCGAGCTCCGCGCACGGCACGGTGCGGCGCGCGGCGCTGATCCGGGAACCGCTCTGGTTCGCGCATGGGAAACCGACGCGCGCTTCCAGGGTCAACTTGGAACCCACGGCCTCGGGCGGGAGGTCCGACCCCCCCTCCGGGCCATTCCATCAGGCTTCCCCGACGCGCTGGAGAATCACTTTGGAACGCTCGTTCGACCGGGCGAACTCGACACTCGAAATCGGGCAGCGTCGGCGGCGCGAGCAAGCGCTGGGACGGGCATTCCGAAAAGGCTCCGAAACGAGCGATCGGAAACCCGATGGAACGCTGTCGGACCACCCCGCGCGCCCTCGGCCCGGGGGGAGCGTTCCAAGATGTCTCCCATCCGCGGCCGGAGCGGTTTCCTGGATCAGCCGCCGTGCCCAGAGCGACCGCGTCCCCTCAGGGCAGATCCGGCACCTGGGGGAACCATGTCAGCGCGAGATCACCCCGCCCGACCGAGCGATGCGACCCATCCCTCCGGAAGCCCCGCGGCCCGCGCCCCCCGGATCAGCGCCTCCACGAACCGCGGGCTCACCGGCCCCTCGAAGCTCTTCCGCTCCGGCGCCGTCGTGAACGCCGTCGCCACCCTCTCCCCCTCCGGCGTGCGCACCCGCACCTCCCGCTCCACGCACATCCGGGTGATCGCCCCTTCCTTGTGCTGGACGATCGGCCAGTCCTTTGGCGCGATCTCGAACACCACACCGTGCACCACCGATCCCGCCCGGTCCTCCAGACCTGCCACCCGCCCTCCCCACCAGCGCGACGGGAAGTCGTAGACCAGCCCCAGATCCAGACCCTCCGCGCGGGCCCCTGCCGGCAGCTGGAAGAAGTCGTACCCGTGCTGGTGTCGCCACTCCTCGAACGCCGCAGGGTCCAGCACCGTGGAGTAGGCGAAGTACGCCCGCGGTGGCCCATCGCCCAGGCGCTCCCGCGCCGCCATCACCTGCTCGTAGTGTGCGTCCACGCGGTCTCCTCGGCGCCCTGCGCCAGCCGGCTGTGGCGCCGGCCGTACAGGAAGTACAGGAGCACCCCAGCCGCCTGCCACACCACGAAGCGCATCCAGGTGATGAAGGGAAGGTACACCATCAGCACCCCGCAGCCGACGATCGACAGAAGCGGCAGCACCGGCACCCCGGGACAGCGGAACGGCCGGTGGCGCCCGGGGTCCGTCCGCCGCAGCACGATGACCCCGATCGACACCAGGATGAACGCGAAGAGCGTTCCGATGTTGGTGAACTCGATCGCCTCGTTGATGTCCACGAACATCGCCGGGATGCCGACGGCGAGGCCGGTCAGGATCGTCGTGACGTACGGCGTGCGAAAGCGCGGATGCACCTTCGCCGCCCACGCAGGCAGCAGCCCGTCGCGTGCCATCACCATGAAGATGCGCGGCTGGCCCAGCTGGAAGACCAGGAGCACGGCCGTCATCGCGATCACCGCGCCGAAGGAGAGGATCCCCGCGAGCGCCTGCAGGCCCGCGCCCTGGAGCGCCTTCGCCAGCGGGTCCCCTACCCCGAGGTCCCTCCAGTCCACCATCCCGGTCAGCACCAGGGTGACCGCCGCGTAGAGGACGGTGCAGACCGCGAGCGTGGCGATCATCGCCCGCGGGATGTCCCGCTGGGGATTTCGGGCCTCCTCGGCCGTGGTCGAGACCGCGTCGAAGCCGATGTAGGCGAAGAAGATGAGCGAGGCGCCGCTCAGGATGCCGTTCAGCCCGTTCGGAGCGAACGGCGTCCAGTTCGCCGGCACGACGTAGAACGCCCCCACGCCGATGAACCCGGCCACCATCACCAGCTTGAGCACCACCATGCCGGTGTTGACCCGGGCGCTCTCCTGGATGCCGATGACGAGGAGCACGGTGAGCACCGCGATGATGAGCCCCGCCGGGAGATTCAGGACGATCGGGACGCCGAGGACGTGCGGAGCCGACTCGAGCAGGCCCGGGGTCTGCCGTGCGTGGTCCACCGTGGTCGACAGCCAGTTCGGCAGGTGCACGCCCAGACCCGCGAGCAGGGACTTGAAATAGTCCGCCCAGCTCACCGCCACCGCGACGTTCCCCACCGCGTACTCGAGGATGAGGTCCCAGCCGATGATCCAGGCGACGAACTCGCCGAGTGTGACGTACGCGTAGGTGTACGCGCTCCCCGCCACCGGGACCATCGCCGCCATCTCCGCGTAACAGAGCGCCGCGAAGCCGCACGCCAGCGCCACCAGCACGTAGGACACGACGAGCGCCGGCCCGGCCGCGATGTGGTTGGCGCCTCCCGAGGCGGCGGTGCCGATCGCGCTGAAGATACCCGCACCGATCACCGCGCCGATCCCGAGGGCGGTGAGGTTGAAGACGCCCAGCGACCGCTTCAAGCGGTGCTCGGAGCGCTCCGCGTCCTCCTGGCAAGCGTCGACATCCTTCCGGCGCAACAGGGAGCTGGGCATGAGGAGCCGACCGGTCCTAGCACGGGCAGCCGGCGGCACAACGACTGCCGTCACCGGTGTCGACGGAGGGCCCTCTGGCCGCTAGAAGCGGGTGGCGATGGACACGGCCCGTCTCGAGGCGTCGGTCCGGGCGGCGCTGGAGGCCGCCGGGGCGCGCTACGAGGTCATGGCCTGCGACCCGGCGTTCGCCGACACCGCCGCGTTCTGCGAACGCTACGGCATCGACCCGGCCGACTCTGCCAACGCCATCCTGGTCGCCAGCCGCCGCGAGCCGAAGCTGTACGCGCTCTGCCTGGTCCTGGCCACCACCCGGCTGGACGTGAATCACGCCGTCGCCGACCTGCTCGGGGTGAAGAAGCTGTCCTTCGCGTCGGCCGAGGAGACGGCGGAGCGGACCGGCATGGTGATCGGCGGCGTCACGCCGTTCGCCGTCCCGGAAGGAATCCCGCTGTACGTCGACGCCCGGGTCCTCGGACGGCCCACGGTGATCGTGGGCGGAGGAAGCCGGTCCTCGAAGATCCGCGTCGACCCCGAGGTGTTCCGCCGGCTTCCCGGGTGCCGGATCGTGGAAGCCCTCGCGATGGAACGACCCAAGACCGGCTGAGCCACCGAGGCGCAGGTCTTGCGGGGTGCGTACCCGCGCCAGGGGCGGGTACTTCCGGTACGAGAAATGCTTCGCGAACCGGTGAGCAATGCGGATCGGAATCAATACCGGTGGCGGTGATGCTCCCGGACTCAACGCGGTCATCCACGCGGTGGTGCTGTCGGCCCATCACCGTGGGTGGGAGGTGGTCGGGATCCAGACCGGCTACGGCGGTCTGATCGACCCACGGAAGACGGTTCGTCTCACCCCTGGCCACGTGGAGTCGATCGTCGACCGGGGTGGCACGATCCTGGGCACCACCAATCGGGCTGACCCGTTCCGGTTCCCGGTGAAGAGCCGCTCGGGCGAGGTGACCTTCGAGGACCTCTCGGACCAGGTGGTGACGAACTTCCATGCCCTGCAGCTGGACGCTCTCGTGGCGGTCGGAGGCGACGGGAGCATGGGACTCGCCGCGCGCTTCGCCGCCAAGGGCATCCCGGTGATTGGGGTTCCGAAGACCATCGACAACGATCTCGCCGATACCAACTACAGCTTCGGGTTCGACACCGCGGTCTCCACCGCGACCGAGGCGGTCGACAAGCTGCACAGCACCGCCAGCGCTCATCAGCGGGTCTTCGTCGTCGAGGTGATGGGTCGCTACGTCGGGTGGATCGCCCTGCACACGGGACTCAGCGGGTCGGCGGATGTCATCCTGCTGCCGGAGGTGCCCTTCGATCTGGAGCAGGTCTGCGCGAAGATCCGCGACAACGAGCGCCGGGTGAAGTCGTACGGCATCATCGTCGCCGCCGAAGGGGCCCGGCCGATGGATGGGCAGCTCACGATCCGCGCGCAGACCATCGTGGGACGGAACGAGCCGCTTCTTGGCGGGATCGCCGAGTGGGTCGCGCGCGAGGTGGGCCAGCGCACTGGGAAGGAGACCCGCGCGCTCGTGCTCGGGCACCTGCAGCGCGGAGGCTCGCCGACCCCCTTCGACCGCCTCGTGGCGCTGCGCTTCGGCGCTGCGGCCGTGCGGTTCCTGGCCGAGGGCAAGCGGAACGTGCTCGTCACCTACCAGCCCCCGGTGGGGATGGTATCGGTGCCACTGGAAGGCGCCGCCTCCCGCCGGAAGCTGGTTCCGGTGGACAGCGACACCATCCGGACCTGTCGCGACCTCGGCATCTCGCTCGGTGACGCGCCTCCGCTGGAGTGACGCGCCGATGCGGAGACGAGGGTATCGCGCATCGCGACCGCCGTGATGCTACCGTGAGTCCCGCTCATGTACCCGGATCGCTTCCGGCTCCCCTTCCTCTCCGGGGTGCTGATCGCCGCTGCGGAGAGGCGGCGTCCCGGCCTGGGCCCATGGTCACCCGGTGTCGAGCAACAGCTCCGGCAGGCGTTCGAGACCGAGCTGGAGGACGTCCGGAAGAGCTTCCTCGAGTCCTTCGACGATCCGGCCTGGTTCGCCCGGGTCGAGGAGAAGATCCAGGAGATCGCCCTCCCGCGCTACCTGGTCGAGGCGAAGCGGCAGACCGACCTCGAGCAGCGTGGATTCGGCATCTGGCGCGGCGGGGATCTGGTGTCCCGCATCGTCTGGGGCCTGGGCGGCTTCGCCCTGGGCATCTTCCTGGTCAAGGCGCCCTTCATCCCCATTCCGACCAGCTGGGACCTGCTCGCGCTGGCGATGCTGCTCCTCTGCCCGTTCATCCCGGACGCGCAGATCGCCCTGCTGAAACGCCGGCACCGCCGCTCGCTCCAGGCGATCGTCGAGGACCTCCAGGACGCCGAGGCGAAGCTCGAGCTCTACCAACCGCTGTCCTCGCCGGAACCCGACGCGAGCGCCCTCCCCGCGCCCCGTGCCTCGGTCCGGCAGAAGGGATGACCGTGCGGCCGATGCAGGCACCCTCCGACATTCCACGGAGGCGATTCGACCTCCGGGGCATGGGACGGCAGGTCTTCCGCCAGGCGCCGCGGAGGCTCTACCTCCTCGTCGCCCTCGGCATCTTCTTCCTCATCGGCTGGGGCGTGTGCACCGTGTACGTCCGGCCGAACGAGTTCG
>CAZDSB010000319.1:0-3565 GCA_964507515.1 uncultured Myxococcaceae bacterium | reverse complement strand
CATTCCTGGCGCTGGGGATCGCGCCCGAGACGGTCGGCGTGTGGGTCGCGGGCCTGGCCTCACTCGGAACGCTGGTGGTGCTCTGGAACGCGTTCCTCCGTGACCGGGGGCACCGCGGCTGGCTGGTGCTGGGAATGGCGGCCGTCTTTCCCGGTGCCGTGTACCAGCACGCGATCTTCCCCATCTCGCTCGCGCTGCTCGGCCTGGTGCTCACGGCCCTCGCCGTGCGGCAGGAGCGGTGGGCGCTCGCCGGCCTCGCCGGTGCTGGCGTTGCGCTCTCGTACGTCACCGGCATCCTGGTCGCGATTCCCGGCGGGGTGACGGCACTGCTCCGGACGAGGTCGCTCCGTCCGGCGCTGCTGGCGGGCGGGCTGGTCGCCTGCGGGTTCGGGGTGGTGCTCGTCGTGCACCAGCTGCTGCTCGGCCACTGGGATGCGTTCTACTGGGTGCACCGGAAGGGCTTCCCGGCGATGGCCCAGCCGATCGAGACGTTCCTCGCGGTCATCGCGCCGGCGTTCGAGCAGGTGAACCACCGGCACCGGATGATCGCGGCGCAGGCGATCACCGTCGCCACGCTGGTGCTCCTGGGGCTGGGCGCTCGTTGGGCCGGGCGGCGGAGAGCAGATCCCGTGCGGACCTGGGCGGCTGCGGCGGCACTCGTCTTCTGGGCGTTCCCGCTCGTGGTGGGAAGGGGCGTGAGCCTCTACCGCTCGGACGCGCTGGTGTTGCCGATCCTGTTGCTCCTCGTCGACCTTCCCGCGTGGATGCTCGGTGGGCTGGTGATCTGGCTGGTGATCCTCGCCGAGCAGATGGCCCGGATGTTCTTCACCAGCTACCTCATCTGACGCGGGGCATCCCTTCGTCCGGGCGCGTGCACGCCGCGCAACATCCCCGCGACCTGCACCTGCGAGCGAGTTCCGGCGGGTCTCGCCAGGGAGCTCGGGCGGCTGGAAGCGCGCGCCGGCCGCCGCCCAGGAAGGGTCACTCTCCGGGCAGCTGGAACCGGTACACCCGCGCGGCGTTGACGCTCGTCGCCTCCGCGACGTCCTCGAGCGGCAGGCCCTTCAGCTCCGCCACCTTCCGCGCCGTCTCCAGCACGTACGAAGGCTCGTTCTTCTTCCCGCGGTACGGAACCGGGGCGAGGTAGGGCGAGTCGGTCTCGACGATGAGCCGGTCGAGGGGCGCGAACCGGACCGCCTCCGCGAGCGGCTCGGTCTTCTTGTAGGTCACCACCCCGGAGATGGAGAGGTGGAAGCCGAGGTCCAGGTAGGTGCGCGCCGCGGCGAGATCTCCGGTGAAGCAGTGGATGACCCCGGGCGTCGGCCTCTCGCTCCGGAGGACCTCGGCGCACTCGGCGTGGGCATCCCGGACATGCACGACGAGCGGCTTGTCCACGGCCCGGGTGAGCGCGCACTGCCGCCGGAAGACCGCGTCCTGCACGTCGCGCGGCGATCGGTCGTAGTAGAAGTCAAGCCCTGCCTCCCCCACGGCGTGCACGTCGGGGAGGCGACAGGCCTCCTCGAGACGTGCGAAGTCGGCCTCGGTCGCGCGCGCCGCCTCGTGGGGATGGATGCCCATCGTCGCCGTCAGCCGCTCCGGGTGCTTGCGCGCGACCTCGAGCGCGTGCCCGAAGTCACCGGGCGCATGGAACTGGCCCACGACGACGGCGTGCACCACGCCCGCGGACGCCATCCGCGACAGCACCGTGGGGACGTCCGGATACTCCCGGGGCTCCAGGTGACAGTGGCCGTCCACCAGCCGCATCACTTCACCGGGCTCCCGGGCGGCAGGTCCCCCGGGTCGACCAGCCGCAGCGACGCGTTGCCGCTCCCTGCGGCGAGCAGCATCCCCCGCGACTCGATGCCCCGCAGCGCGCGCGGCTTGAGGTTCGCAACCACCACCACCTTGCGGCCCACCAGCGTCTCGGGGGCGTAGGCCTCGGCGATGCCGGCGACGATGGTGCGCGGGCTCCCCTCGCCCACGTCCACGGCCAGCTTGAGCAGCTTGTCGGCCTTGGGCACCCGCTCCGCGGCCAGCACCTGGCCGACCCGCAGCACCACCCGGGCGAAGGCGTCGATGTCGATCTCGTCTGCGGCGGCGCCCTGCGCGGGTGCGGGAGCGGCCGGAGCCGGGCTCGCGGGCGCCGCCTTGCCGGTCAGGGCCGCGAGGCGAGCCAGCTCCTCGGGCGGGACGAGCCGGTTCACCTGCGCCTCCTCCAGCCGCGGGAGCAACGGCGCCGGGGTGCCCAGCACCCGGGTCCGGGGGAGCAGCGGCGCCCGTGCGCTCGCCAGATCCGCGAACGTCACCGGCGACGTCCCGAGCTGCGCGAAGAGCTTGTCGGTCACCGACGGAACGATGGGCGCGAGGAAGGTGGCCAGGAGCGCGACGACGTCCGAGACGTCCGAAAGGTCGGCGCGCGCCACCTCCGGGTCGGTCTTCATCCTGGCCCAGGGCGCGCGCGCTTGCAGGAACTGGTTCGCCGACTGCGACACCTCGACGATGGTGCGCACCACGGCGCGGAAGTCGAGCACCTCGTACGCCTCGACGACCTCGCGCACGCGCGCACGCGCCGCCTCGAGCAGCGGCTTCCCCGCCTCGCCTGGCGCCGTCGCGAGCTTGCCGCCCAGCGGACCGGCCAGCAGCGACAGCGTCCGGTTGGCGAGGTTCCCCACGTTGTTGACCAGCTCGCCGTTCACCCGCGCCCGGAACTCGGGCAGCAAGAGGTCGAAGTCCTCGGGGCCCGGCCCCAGGTTCGCGGCGAAGAAGTAGCGGAGGTACGCCGGGTCGAACGCCTCCAGCGCGGTCCGCACGTTGATCAGCGTTCCCCGCGACTTGGACATCTTCTCGCCGTTCAGCGTCAGGTGACCATGGACGTGGAGCTTCGCCGGGCGCTTGAAGCGCGCGACCTTGAGCACGGTGGGCCAGAACAGCGCGTGAAAGTAGACGATGTCCTTGCCGATGACGTGGCGGATCTCGGTGTCCGAGTCCTCCGCCCAGATGTCCATCGCCGAGCGCGCCCGCCCGGAGTCCTTCGCCCACTTCTCGGTCGCCGACACGTAGCCGATGGGCGCGTCCAGCCAGACGTAGAAGTACTTGTCCTTCTCGCCGGGGATGGAAAAGCCGAAGTAGGGCGCGTCCCGGCTGATGTCCCAGTCCTGAAGTCCCTGGTCGAAGAAGGCCTGGAGCTGGTTCGCCACCGCGGGGTGCAGGAAGCCCGGGCTCCGCACCACGTCCTGGAGCCACGCCTGATGCCGCGAGAGCGCGAAGAAGAGGTGCTCGCTCTCGCGGGTCACCGGCGGCGTGCCGCAGATGGCGCAGCGGGGCGAGATGAGCTCCTCGGGCCGGTAGGTCTTCCCGCACACCTCGCAGGCGTCGCCGTACTGGTCGGGGCTCTTGCAGTTGGGGCAGGTGCCGCGGACGAACCGGTCAGGGAGGAAGCGCCGGTCCACCTCGCAGTAGGTCTGGCGGATCGGCCGGCGGAGGATGTCGCCCGCCTCCTTGAGGCGCCCGTAGATCAGCTCGGAGTAGTGCCGGTTCTCCGGGCTGTTGGTGGAGTGGAAGGCAT
>CAZDSB010000318.1:0-21269 GCA_964507515.1 uncultured Myxococcaceae bacterium | reverse complement strand
CACGACGGCTTCACTCTCCACGACCTGGTTGCCTACGACCACAAGCACAACGAGGCGAACCTCGAGGACAACAAGGACGGGGCGGACGACAACAACTCGTGGAACTGCGGCGCCGAGGGCGAGACCGACGACCCGGCGATCAACGCGCTTCGCGAGCGGCAGGTGCGCAACTACCTGACGACGCTCCTCGTCTCCAACGGCGTCCCGATGCTGCTCGCCGGCGACGAGATCGGCCGGACCCAGGGCGGGAACAACAACGCCTACTGCCAGGACGACGAGATCTCCTGGGTGGACTGGAACCTGGACGAGCGGAAGAAGTCGCTCCTCGAGTTCACCCGCCGGCTGATCCGGATGCGCCACGAGCAGCCGGTGCTGAAGCGGCGCCGCTTCTATCGCGGGCAGCAGATCTGGGACTCGGACCTCAAGGACCTGGCCTGGTTCCGGCCCGACGGCAGCGAGATGACCCAGGAGGACTGGACGCACCCGTTCTTCCGGTCTCTCGGGCTCCTCCTCGGCGGCGACGCCATCGCCACCACCGACCCGCACGGGAACAAGGTGGTGGGGGATACGTTGCTGATCCTGATGAACGCCCATCAGGAGCCGGTGGAGTTCGTGCTCCCGGCCATCGAGTGGGGCAACGACTGGGAGATCCTGGTGGACACCGCCGACGGCGACGGAAAGACGGGCGCGAGCACTCCTGCGGGTGGCAAGCTGACCGTCGTGGACCGCGCGATGATGGTGCTCCGCCGGCCGGCCGTGACCGGCGCCAGCGGCAACGGATGAGGCGATGAGCACTCCCTGGTGGACCTGGGCGCTGTTCAACGCCGGCGTGCTGCTGGTGCTGGCGGTGGACCTGGGCGTCGCGCGGCGGCGCGACCGCGCACAGACCGCAGCCGAGGCCGCCCGCTGGGTGCTCCTCTGGGTGAGCCTGTCGGTCGCCTTCGGGATCGTGCTCTGGACGGTGCGCGGCCCCGATCGCGGGCTGGAGTTCTTCACCGCATACGTCATCGAGTACGCGCTCAGCGTCGACAACCTGTTCGTCTTCCTCCTGGTGTTCCAGTACTTCCGGGTGGGCCCGAAGCAGCAGCACCTCCTGCTCTTCTGGGGCGTGCTGGGCGCGTTCGTGCTGCGCGGGACGCTGATCCTCGGCGGCGCGGCGCTGGTGCACCAGTTCGAGTGGCTGCTCTACATCTTCGGGGCCTTCCTGCTGTGGACGGCGTTCAAGCTCGTCCGCAGCGGAGAGGGCGAGCCGGAGGCCGACCCCGCCCACAACCCGGTGCTGAAGCTCGCGCGGCGCGTGCTCCCCGTGGCGGACTCGGCGCCGGAGAACCGCTTCGTCGTCCTGAGCTCGGGGAAGATCCAGGTGACGGCGCTCTTTCTGGTCCTGCTGGTGGTGGAGACCACGGATCTCATGTTCGCGCTCGACTCCATCCCCGCCGTGCTGGGGGTGAGCCGGGATCCGTTCGTGCTCTACAGCAGCAACGTCACCGCCGTGCTCGGGCTACGGTCGCTGTTCTTCGTGCTCAGCTCGCTGCTGGCCCGGCTGCGCTATCTGAAACCGGCGCTCGCGGTGGTGCTGGGATTCGTCGGGCTGAAGATGATCCTCGAGGAGTGGATCCGCATCCCGGTCTGGCTCTCGCTGATCATCATCGTCGGGGTGCTGATGCTTGCCTTCCTGGCCTCCTGGTGGAAGAGCCGGGAGGACACGACGTCTCCGGAGCAGAACGGACCCTCTCGTTGATCGTTGCGCCTCGCGCGTGCGCACGCCATGGTGCCGGCGGGACATGTCGAGCACCGTCACCGAGGGGATCCGGGTCACCGTCCAGCCGAGCTTCTGGGCCGAGCGCAGCGCTCCCGAGTCCGGGCAGTTCGCGTTCGCCTACGCGGTGCGGATCTCGAACGAGGGCACCGTCCCCGCGCAGCTGCGCAGCCGGCACTGGATCATCACCGACGCCAACGGCCACGTGGAGGAGGTCAAGGGCGAAGGTGTGGTGGGGGAGACGCCGAAGCTCGGCCCGGGTGAGCGCTTCGAGTACCGGAGCTGGGCGATGCTCCGCACCCCCTTCGGGACGATGCGGGGGAGCTACACGTTCGTCCGCCCGGACGGCGCCACCTTCCAGGCGCGGATCGCCGAGTTCGCGCTGACCAAGCCCAACGCGCTGAACTGATGGACTCCGCTCCGCAGGGCGTTCTGCTCATCAACCTCGGAACGCCCGACGCGCCCGAGACCGGGGCCGTGCGCCGGTACCTGCGCGAGTTCCTGAGCGACCCGAGGGTGCTGGACATCGGGTCGGTGGGGCGGGCCGCGCTGCTCTACGGCGTCATCCTTCCCTTCCGTCCGCAGAAGTCGGCGGAGGCGTACCGGAAGATCTGGATGCCGCAGGGCTCTCCGCTGCTGGTGCACGGCAACGCGCTTCGTGATCGGCTCCAGGATGCGCTCGGGCCCGGGTGGGCGGTGGAGCTGGGGATGCGCTACCAGAGTCCTTCCCTCGCAACGGCGATCGCGAAGCTGCATGCCCGCGGCGTGCGTGAGCTGGCGCTGGTCCCGCTCTATCCCCAGTACGCGTCGAGCTCGACTGGCTCCAGCCTGGAAGAGGCGTACCGACTGGTGAGCGAGGCGTGGAACGTGCCGGCGGTGCGCGTCCTGCCGCCGTTCTACGATCATCCGGCCTTCCTCGATGCGTTCGCGGACGTGGGGCGGCCGGTGCTGGCCGCGGCCCGGGCCGAGCACGTGCTGTTCAGCTTCCACGGGCTGCCCGAGCGGCAGGTGAAGAAGAGCGATCCAACGGGGACGCACTGTCTCGCACGGGAGGACTGCTGCGACACGCGAGTCCCGGCGAACCGCTGGTGCTACCGGATGCAGTGCTTCTACACGGCACGCGAGCTCGCAACCCGGCTCGGGCTGGTGGTCGGGACATGGACGGTGACGTTCCAGAGCCGGCTGGGTCGGACCCCGTGGATCAAGCCGCACACGGACGTCGTCATCCCCGAGCTGGCAGCGAAGGGCGTGAAGCGGCTGGCAGTGTTCTGCCCGGCGTTCGTGGCGGATTGTCTCGAGACGCTGGAGGAGATCGGCATCCGGGCGAAGGACCAGTTCCTGGGAGCCGGGGGCGAGGCGCTGACGCTGGTGCCGAGCCTGAACGCGCATCCGTCCTGGGTGCGCGGGCTGACGCGGATGCTGCGGGAGCTTCGGGGCGAGGACGTCGAGCCGGGCGCGGCGGCGTGAGCCGGCCCGCGGCGCTCGCTTCGGCGGTCCTGATCGGCTTCGACGCTCGGGAGATGCTCTCGCCGCCCCGGGCCTGGAACGCCGAGCGGCGGGAGGTCTACCTGCTTCGTCCCGAGGTGGAGAGGCCTCTGTCCGTCGATGCCCTCGTCTGGCCCAGTGTCTTCGAGGCCCTGCCCGGCGTCGCATGGACGGGTCCAGTTCAGGCCCTCTGGGACGACGTCGGTCGGATGGACCAGAAGCTCCGGGCGGTGGCGGGGACGCAGCCGTGGAGGATCGCGGTCGCATGGCTCCCCGAGAACGACGGCCGAGGGGCCGTCCTGCCCGCCATCTCGAACACCACGCCGGACGTGCCTGGCGACGGTTGGTCGTTCCTCGGCTTCGACGTGGCAGACGGCATGCACATCAGCGGGCTCTCGAACTGTGGCTATGAACCCGCGGAGAGGGAGACCTTTCGTCGGGACTGGGCCCGCGAGCTGAACGGGCATCACCTCTTCGAGGATCCGGTGGCCGCCCGAGCGTTCCGCGATGCGACCGATGCCCGAGTCCGGGAGCACGCACCGTTCTTCGTGTTCGCCCTCTTTCGGATCGACGGGAACGAGCCGAGCACGACGCGCAGCTGAAAGGATCGACCGAGGTCGACCTCGACACCCGCGAGCTCGAAGACCTACCGACGCGGACGCAACCTCCCGTCCTCACGACGGCCTCGGCTGGCCATGCCATTGCTGACCGCAGTGCCGCATGGTCGCTCTCCTCGTGGCGGTCGCCCTTGTCGGTGCGAGTCCGCAGGCGTGTCACATCGAGCGCGATGCGCGCGGGCACATTCGCCGGAGCTCCTCGGCGAGGCGGGTCTTCAAGATCACGCACCCGTGCCCGGGCACCGGGGCCACCAGCGGAAGCTGCAAGGGCTACGTCGTGGACCACATCTGTCCGCTGGCATGCTGCGGTGCGGATACTCCCTCCAACATGCAGTGGCAGACGACCGCGGAGTCCAGAGCAAAGGACGCCTGGGAGCTCAACTGCTCCAGCTGTCCGCGGTGAATCTCGCGCGAGCTCAACGATGCGTCGTCGTCCCGGGAGCCTGGTCGACGACCGTCGTGCCGAACAGCTCGCCGGCATGGCGACGTCGAATCTCCGCGAGCCGGGCAGCTGTCTCTCGCGACCAGCACAGGGGAACCACGTCGGGCACCAGTGACTCTCCGACGAAGTTGACGTTCGTCTCCGGAGCGCGCCAGGGCCCGAGCTCCGCATGGAAGCGTCGCGCGGCGAGGGGGAGCTCGGAGAGGACGGCTTCCGGCCGCATCGTCAGCAGGGAGACCGTGTAGAGGCCGGAGCGACCTCCGACCGCGGATCCCTCGGGAACATCCCGCGTCGTCTGCTCTCCGAGGTGCCGGATCTCCCCCATCGAGAAGGGCCCGGCGGACCCCGGCCCGACCTCGGCGAGGACCCGTGTGGCCAGCGCGTCGTCGACCCGGGCGAGCATCGTGCCGCTGAACCAGGACGACGTGGGCTCGGTCGGGTCACCGTGGATCCGGGCGATGTCCGTGGGTGGCATCTCGTGGATGTCGTCCATCACCGGCGGCGCGAGCCTCCGCAGCGTCGCGGCGAGCCGTTCGCCCTCGTCCGACGGACCCGGGTACGCGAAGCGCAGGTGCAAGATCCGCCTTCCCCGGAACGGCGGGGGACCGGCATCGGCAGGAAAGCGTGCGATCGCCGCGCTCGTGGTGAGCCGCGGATGGGCGGTCCGCGTCCACGCGAGCCAGCCGCGGAAAGCCTCCGGGATGTCCTTCTCGGCGAAGACGAGCGAGCCGCCGAAGAGCGCCGGCAGCTCCGCCAGCTCGACCTCGAGCTCGGTGACGATCCCCGGCGGCTCACCCCCGCCGCGCAGAGCCCAGAGCAGCTCCGGCGCGCTCTCCTTGCTCGCCTCGACGCGCTCTCCCGAGCCGTCCACCACCGTGGCGCGGCGCCACCAGTCGGACGCGAACCCGTGGCTTCGAGCCAGTGGCCCGAGGCCCCCGCCGACGAGAAGTCCCACGGCGCCGACCGTGCCCGCCGCTCCGGCGACGGGGGCCAGTCCGAGCTTGCCCGCCTCCGCGACCACCGCGCCCCACCGAGCGCCTCCGCCCATCTTCACGAGTCGCCGGCGCGGGTCGATCTCGAGCGCCGTGAGCCGTCGCATCGAGACGACGAGCCCGGACCGGATGGGCACCCTGGCCCCGTGGCCGGTCGAGAGGACGTGGATGCTCAGCCGACGCTCCCTCGCGAACCTGACAGTCTCGACGACGTCGCCCGTCGAGACCGGGCACACGACGAGGTCGGGATCGTGGATCACCCGCGTGTTGAACCCGGCGACCTCCGAGGGGGCCCGCGGATCACCGCGGAGGTAGACCTCGCCACGAATTCTGTCCGAGAGGCTCGAGTCCATCCGATGCATCTACCGCGGTCTCGACGTGACCAGAACAGACGACCGCGTCTTCCGACGCTCAGGCCCACGCCCGGCAGCGTGCCGCCTCCCCGGGTCGACGCCTCGCAGACGAGCGACCGAGGCGCCGGGTGGGGACGCCGCGCTCAGCCGTTCCTTGGCGCCGCCGCGCGCCGCAGACGGTCCGCCACCGCCAGTCCGAGCCCTTCCTCGCCCGGCACCGAGATGACGGCCACGTCCACCTTCGCCTCGTCCGCGAGGCGGAACACCGCGTAGAGCTCTCGCGCGAGCCCCTCCACGTCCGCCGGGATGCGCAGCGCGACCAGCGGCTCGGGGACCTCGACCGACTCGGGCACCGCCACCGCCACCTTCCGCCCGTTGCCCGCCAGCGACAGCGCCTTCGCCACCGCCCCGCCCGGGTCGGCCAGCAGCACGCCGGCCCGCGGCGCGTAGTGCGACGGCAGGAGCCCGGGCGCGCGGATCTTCCGCCCCGGGACGCGCGAGATGCGCTGCTCGAGCACCTTCTCCACGCTCTCCACCGGCACCCCACCCGGACGGAGGAGCAGGGGCTCGTCTCCGCTCAGGTCCACGATGGTCGACTCCACGCCCACCCGCGCCGGCCCGCCGTCGAGCACGAGGTCGACGTCGCTTCCGAGATCGGCCCGCACGTGCTCGGCGCGCGTCGGGCTCACCCGGCCGAAACGGTTCGCGCTCGGCGCGGCCACCCCGCCGTCGAACGCCCGTAGCACCGCGAGCGCGACTGGATGGCCCGGGACCCGCAGCGCCACGGTCTCCTGCCCCCCGGTCACCGCGTCGGACGCCCGCGGCGAGCGCCGGAGCACCAGCGTCAGCGGGCCCGGCCAGAACGCCGACGCCAGCCGGTAGGCCTCGGGCGGCACGCCGGTCGCCCAGGACTCGATGCAGGAGGCCTGCGCCACGTGGACGATCAGCGGATGCGTCGAGGGCCGGCCCTTCACCGCGAAGATGCGCCGCACCGCGAGCTCGTTCTCTGCGTCCGCGGCGAGGCCGTACACCGTCTCCGTCGGCAGCCCGACGAGACCCCCGCGGCGGAGCACCGCGACGGCGGCGGCGATGCTTTCTGGAGAGGTGACTTCCATCGAGGGCAGTTGCAGTACGCCGCCGTCGCTCATAACAAGCGACCGTGGGTGCCGGAAGTGGGGCGCCGGGAGAAGCGATGGACGAGCAGCGCTACCTCGCACGGAGCCCCATGCCGGTCGCCGCCCGGGTGCTGTTCGACTGGCATGCCCGCCCCGGCGCCTTCGAGCGCCTCAACCCTCCGTTCGATCGCGTCGAGATCCTCGAGCGCTCGGGCGGCATCGCCCCCGGCGCCCGGACCGTCCTCCGCGTTCACCTGGGGCTCGTGCCCCGCAGGTGGGTCGCCGTCCACACCGCGATGGACGAGGGCCGCTCCTTCACCGACCGACAGGAGTCAGGCCCCTTTGCCCGCTGGGAGCAGGTCCACCGCATGCTTCCCGACGGCGATGCCCGTTCCTTCCTCGAGGACGACGTCCGCTACGCGCTCCCGCTCGGCCCGCTGGGACGGCTCGGGACCGCGGTCGTGCGCGAGAAGCTCGAGTCGATCTTCGCCTACCGCCACGCGCTCACGGCGGCCGACCTGGCCCGCCACGCAGAGCTGCCGGGCCCGCTCCTGCGTGTCGGCATCACCGGCTCGCACGGCCTCATCGGCGACGCGCTGGCGCTCTTCCTCACGACCGGCGGGCATGCCGTGACACGGCTCGGACGCGGCGAGAAGGCCGGCGAGGTGGACGGGCTCGACGCGGTGGTGAACCTCGCCGGTGCAGGCGTGGGCGACGGGCGCTGGACCGCGGCCCGGAAGCACGAGATTCGCGACAGTCGCGTCCGCACCACCGAGGCCGTGGTCGCCGGCATCCTCCGCGCCTCTCGCAAGCCGTCGGTGCTGATCAACGGTTCGGCCATGGGCTTCTACGGCGATCGTGGCGAGACGCCGGTCGACGAGTCGTCCTCGCGCGGCACAGGGTTCCTCGCCGAGGTCGTCGACGCCTGGGAAGCGGCGACCCGCCCCGCGGAGCAGGCCGGGGTCCGGGTGGTGAAGCTCCGCACCGGGGTGGTGCTCAGTCCGGACGCCGGCGCCCTCGCGAAGATGCTGCCGATCTTCAAGGCCGGTGCCGGGGGCAAGCTCGGCTCGGGCCGGCAGCTCTTCAGCTGGGTCGCGCTCGAGGACGTCGTGGGGGCGATTCACTTCGCGCTCCGGACTCCTTCCTTCCACGGAGTGGCGAACCTGACCGCCCCCGAGCCGGTCACCAACGCCGCCTTCACCCACGTGCTGGGCCGGGTGCTCCACCGTCCCACCATCGCCTCCGTGCCCGCGCCGGTCATCCGCGCCCTCCTCGGCGAGATGGGTCAGGAGTCGGTCCTCTCGGGCGCGAACGTCGTCCCGCGCGCCTTGCTGGACGCGGGGTTCCGGTTCCGCTGGCCCGGCCTCGAGGATGCGCTGCGTTTCTGCCTCGGGAAGGTCCGTCTCCCGAGCGCCCCGTCCGGTGACTTCCACGCTTGACCCGCCCCGTGGTGCCTGGGAAAGAGTGCGCCCCCGCGGATGATCCAGGTCGAGCAGCTCTCCAAGTACTACGGAGCACGGGCGGCCATCCGGAACCTCTCGTTCCGCATCGAGCCCGGCGAGGTCGTTGGCTTCCTGGGCCTGAACGGCGCCGGGAAGACCACCACGTTGCGCATCCTCGGATGCGTGCTCCTTCCCACCTCCGGGACGGTCCGCCTCGACGGCCAGGACCTCCTCTCCGCGCCTCGCCAGCTCAAGGCCCGCATCGGGTTCCTCCCCGAGACGCCACCGCTCTACGAGGACATGACCGTCGGCGAGTACCTGGCGTTCGTGGCCGGCATCCGGGCGGTCGACCCCGGCCGCATCCCGGCGCGCGTCGGTGAAACCGAGGAGCGTACGGGCCTCGCCGAGCTCGACGACGAGCGCATCTCCACCCTGAGCCATGGGTACCGGCAGCGCGTGGGAGTGGCCCAGGCGCTGGTGCACGCCCCCGACGTGCTGCTCCTCGACGAGCCAGCCAATGGGCTCGACCCGGTCCAGAACGTCGAGATGCGAGCGCTCATCCGCAGCCTGCGCGGGGACCACACGGTGCTCGTCTCCAGCCACATCCTTCCGGAGATCGCGCAGACCTGTGACCGGCTCCTCGTGGTGCGCGACGGCGAGCTGGTCGCGCAGGGGAGCGAGGCCGAGCTGGAGGAGCGCCTCGGTCTGGGCTCCGGGGTGGAGCTCGAGGTCGCCGGACCGGCCGAGGCGGTGGCTGCCGCGCTCCGCGCCGTTCCGGGCGTGCGCGCCGTCACGGTCCAGCCGGTGGCCGGCGGGCGGTCGCTGCTCCGGGTGGATGCGCCGGATGCGCTCCGCCCCGCGCTCGCCCAGGCCGCGCTCTCCGCGGGCGCCCAGCTCTTCCGCCTCGACGTCTCCGCGGACCGGCTCGAGTCGCTCTTCCTGAAGCTCGCCGGAAGGGGAGTCACGGCGTGAGCCCGGTCCTCCTCATCGCTCGCCGCGAGCTGCGCGGCTACCTGCGCACCATGACCGGGTGGATCATTGCCGCGTCCGTGCTGCTCATCGATGGGCTGCTCTTCAACGCCTTCGCGATGGAAGGCTCGCGCCGCTCCACCGAGGTGCTGACCCGCTTCTTCTACTTCGCCTCCGGGCCGGCGATGGTCGCGGCCATCTTCCTCGCCATGCGGCTGCTCGCCGAGGAGCGGCAGCTCGGCACGCTGCCCCTGCTCTACGCCTCCCCGGTGCGTGACCGAGACATCGTGCTCGGGAAGTTCCTCGGGGCCGTGGCGTTCCTCTCCGGCGTCACCCTCTCCACCGTGTACATGCCACTGCTCATCCTGGTGCACGGGCACATCTCGGTGGGGCATCTCTTGGCCGGCTACCTCGGCCTCCTCCTCCTCGGCGCCGCCTCGCTGGGCCTCGGCACGCTCGGGTCGGCGCTCGCCCGGAGCCAGGTCGTCGCCGCCATCATCGGCGCGGCGCTCCTGGTCTCGATGCTGGTGGCCTGGCTGCTCGCCTCCGTGACCGAGCCCCCGTTCTCGGCTCTCTTCGCCGCGATCGCGCTGCACAACGCGCACTTCCCGCCCTTCCAGTCGGGCCAGGTGCACCTGCGCGACGTGGCCTATTACCTGCTCGTGACCTGGGTGGCGCTCTTCGCCACCACCCGGGTGCTCGAGGCGCGGCGGTGGCGATGAACGCCCGGAGCGGCCTCCTCACCACGGCCACCGTCCTGGGCCTGGTCGCCGTCTTCCTCGGCGAGCGGGTGCTGGGCCCCGGCTCGTTCCGGACCGTGCTCGACGTCGCGGGGGTGCTCGCCGTCGCCGTGGTGACGGTGCTGCGCTGGAACCGGTCGGCGCTCTCGGCCGCGGCCCCCCGGGCGCGGGTCGAGCGCGTGTTCGCGGTCCTCACCACCCTCGCGCTCCTGGCCCTCGTCGCCTGGTTCGCGCAGACCGACGTCGTCGCCCTCGCCGGTGGCCCCGACGTTCGAAGGACCGCGCCTCGGCTGGCCACGCTGCTGCAGATCGCCACCGCCCTCCTCGCCGCCGCGTCCGTCGTGCCGCTGCTTCTCGGCGAGCTCGCCTACGCCGCCATGGCCCAGGCTCCCGAGGTGGAGGTGCGGCGCGTCCAGGACGCGGTGGGCACCGGTGCGGCGCTGGTGGCGGTCCTCACCACGGCCCTCGCCCTGGGCTGGGTGACCGATGCGACCGACGTGTTCTCCGACTGGAGCTACTTCCGTCCCGGACGGCCGAGCGACTCGACCCGCGGCGTGATCCGCGGACTGACCGAGCCGGTCACCTTCTCGCTCTTCTACCCGCCCGGCTCGGAGGTGGGCGCGGAGGTGCGCGACTATGCCGAGTCGCTCGCGACCGAGAGCCCGCTCCTCAAGGTGGAGCGCCTGGACGCGGCGGTGGACCTCGCCCGCGCCCGGGCCCTGGGCGTCAACGCGAACGGCGCCATCGCGGTGAGTCGCGGGGACCGGCACGAGACCTACGTCACCGGCAACGTGCTGGACTCGTCGAAGAGCCAGCTCCGCGAGCTGGACCCCGAGGTCCAGAAGCGGCTGTACCAGGTCGCCCGCGCGAAGAAGATCCTCTACCTCACCACCGGCCATGGCGAGCGGGCGGCGCTCAACTCCGACCTCTCCGACCCCCGAGGCACGGTGAAGGTCTTCCAGGACCTGCTCCGGGCGCAGAACGATGAGGTCCGCCAGCTCGGCGCGGCGCAGGGGCTGGCCACCGAGGTGCCGCGCGATGCCAGCGCGGTGCTCGTCCTCGGTCCCGTCACGCCCTTCCTGCGGGAGGAGGTGGAGGCACTGGTCCGGTGGGTTCGCGGCGGAGGGCGCCTGCTGGTGGCGCTCGACCCCGAGTCCGGCTCGCAGTTCGATGCGCTGCTCCAGCCCCTCGGCGTGCGCTTCGTCCCCACTACGCTGGTGAACGACCACGTCTACCTGGCGCGCACCCACCAGCCCAGTGACCGGGCGCAGCTGGTGACCGCCACCTTCGGGCCGCACTCCAGCGTCGGCTCCCTCGTCCGCGCGAGCGGGCGCCTACCGGTCTTCCTCCTCGGAACGGGCTCGCTCGAGCTGCTCACCCAGAAGCCGGCGGGGGTGAACGTGGTCTTCACCGTCAGCACCCTGCCCGAGACGTTCCGCGACCTGGACGGGAACTACGCCTTCGACGCCCGCACCGAGAAGCGGAAGTCGTGGGACGTGGGCGCCGCCATCACGCTGCCGCGCAAGGGCAGCGACGAGGGGCGCGCGGTGGTGTTCGCCGATTCCGACGCGTTCACCGACCTCGCGCTCGACGCGAGTCAGGGGAACCGCGCGCTCGCGGTGGACTCCGTGCGCTGGCTGCTCGGCGAGGAGTCGCTCGGCGCTCCAGGCGGCGAGACCGACTTCCCCATCCAGCACACCCGCGGGCAGGAGGTGGCCTGGTTCTACGTCACCGTCTTCGTCGCGCCGCTCGCCGTGCTGGGCGCGGGGTTCTGGGTGACCCGGCGGAGGCGGCCGGCATGAGGAGACGCCCGGTCATCGTCCAGGCCGCGGTGGCCGCCGGCGCGCTGGCGCTGGCTGCCGCGGTCTGGCTCCGTCCTCCGCGGCAGGGCGCGCCGGGCGACGTTCCGGTCGTGGCGCTCGGACGGGGCGAGGTGAAGGCGGCACACTGGGACGACGGCTCTCACCAGGTCGACGTGACCCGGGTGGTGGGCGCCGACAGCCGCGCGGTCTGGGTGCGCATCGCCACGAGCCCGACGCTCCAGGCCCCCGACGGCGGCACGAGCCTGGACGGCGGCGTGGCTCCCGACGCGGGCCTCCTGCCAGCGGTTACCCGCCCCGACGCCGGCCCGGCTCCGCGCGGCCCGGGCGACGCCGGGGTTCATGCCCGGACCGATGGCGGCATCACGGATGCGCTCCGTGCCATTCGCGAGGCTCCGCCGCCGCCCCCACGCGAGCTGCTCGGAAACGACGTCGCCGAGCAGCTGCTGGATCGCCTGTCTCCTCCGATGGCTACCCGCGACCTCGGCGCGGTGACGCCGGAGCGCAAGCGCGAGCTCGGTCTGGAGGCCTCGACGAAGCGACTCCGGCTGGAGACGCAGGGCCGGACCCTGGACTTCGTCGTCTCCACCCCACCGGGCGCAGCCGGCGCGTACCTGCTCGCGCCCGACGGACACCTGTGGCTGGTCCAGGATTCTCTGGTGCAGGACCTCTCGGCCGCATCCAGCCGGCTCGTGGACCGGCGCCTCCACGCCTTCCGGGCCGACGAGCCGGACACGCTGCAGCTCCAGCTCGACGGACGCTCGCGCTCCTTCGTCGTGCGGAAGGCGCAGGGCACCACCCGCGTCGCCCCGGTGGAGAACCCCGACTCGGCGAGCGCGGAGGCGACGGGCTGGGCGGACCGGATGTTCCGGCTCTCCCCGCTGGAGGTGCTCGGCCGCGGCGAGACGCCACGCGAGGGGCCGCCGGTCGTCATGCTCCGGGTGGAGTACGGCCGGAATCGCCGTCCGCTGGGCTTCGTCGAGCTCGGCCGGGCCGGCGCCGAGTGGTACGCCCGGACCGAGCACACTGCCGGCTGGGTGCGCCTGCCGCCCGGGGCATCGACCCTGAGGGAGCAGGCGGAGCGCCTCGAGGCCGGGACGACCTCCACCCCCCGGTAGTTTGCACTTCTTCACCGGAGCCAGGGCCAGCCCTTCACACCCCCCGCTTACCTCTGCTTCCGCAGGCGGCAATCCCGTCGCCGGTGGACTGGAGAAGAAGACGATGTGGGGTTTCGTGATCGGCGCGGCCTGTCTCTACGGCCTCGTCCGGATGATGCGCGGCGGCAGGTGGGCGTACGCCCATGGCGGTGGCCCGTGGGGTCGCCAGCGGTGGGGTGGCTGGCGGCACGAGGGCTGGGAAGGGCGCGGTCACGTGGGCGGCCGCGGCCCGCTGCGCTGGCTGTTCCAGCGCATGGACACCTCGCCCGGTCAGGAGAAGGTGATCGCCGAGGCGGCCGACGCCCTCCGCGGGACGATGCGCGGCTGGCACGACGACGCCGAGCGGATGCGCTCCGATGTCGCCCGCAGCATCCGGGGCGAGAGCTTCGACGCCGCGGCGCTGGAGGAGGCCTTTGCGCGCGCGGAGGCCCGGCTGGCAACGGTGCGTGAGACGCTGCGTGGGCAGGCGGCGCGCGTCCACGAGGCGCTCGATCCCCGGCAGCGGGCCGAGCTCGCGGACTTGGTCGCCTCCGGCTGGCGCCGGCGGTGGTGAGGAGGAACGGCCATGAGACGTGACGTGCGCATCGCGCTCCTCACCGCTGGCGTGCTCCTCGGCTTCGGCTCGGGCTTCCACACGCTCCGGATGCGGCACTGGGAGCGTCGCCAGGCGTGGGAGCGTCACATCGCGGGGCTGTGCGTGGACGCCGCGCGTGGAGCGCCGGCCCGCCCCCCTCCAGCCTTCGTGCCCCCCGACGAGGGAGGACGTTAGAGTTCCCAGCCTCCCATGAGCGTCCGGGTGCTGTGCATCGATGACGACCGCCGGCTGCAAGAGCTGCTGGTGAGCTGGCTGGGGCAGAACGGCGTCCAGGTGACGCCGGCCTTCGACGGGCCCACCGGCATCCAGGCGCTGGACGCGTCCGCCTTCGACGCCGTTCTCCTGGACATCATGCTGCCGGGCATGGACGGGCTGGAGGTGCTCCGGCGCATCCGGACCCGGAGCCGGGTGCCCATCCTGATGCTCACCGCCAAGGGTGACGAGACGGACCGGGTGGTGGGGCTGGAGATCGGCGCCGACGACTACGTGCCCAAGCCCTTCAGCCCGCGCGAGCTGCTCGCGCGGCTGCGGGCGGTGCTCCGCCGGAGCGCTCCGGAGGCGGTCAGCGAGAAGCTGGCCGTGGCCGACGTGCAGGTCGACGTGGGCTCGCGGCAGGTGACGGTGGAGGGCAAGACCATCGACCTCACCGGGCTGGAGTTCGACATCCTGGTCGCGCTCATGCGCCGTGCCGGGCGAGTCATCCCCCGGGATGCGCTCCTGGCCGAGGCGGGCCGGAGTGACGTGGTGGTCGGCGAGCGCACGGTGGACGTCCACATCTCGCACCTGCGCGCGAAGCTCGGCGACGACCCGCGCGCGCCTCGACGGATCAAGACCGTCCGCGGCGTGGGCTACGTGCTCAGCCGGGAGCAGTAGCGGTGGTTCCTCCCTGCCACCCCGCGCACCACCGGAGCCGCTGGACGGATCTGGCGCGGTGGCGCAACCGCGCCAAGATGCAGCGGCGACTGTTCGTCTGGTTCGGCGTCTCCATCGTGGTCACCGCCCTGGTCGTCATGGCGGTCACCAGCGTGATCGACAAGTTCCGGGGGACGTCGGCGAAGGCGCAGTGGGGGAACGTGCAGGGGCTCATCGGAGCGCAGGCCGCGCACGTCTGGAGCAGTCCGGGACAGCGCGACGCTTGGGCGTCCGAGATCGCCGACCGACTGGGCTGGTCTGTCGAGCTGGAGGACTCGGCTGGGAAGCAGATTGGCCGTTTTGGGCCGCCGACGATTCACTGGGCCGCGACCGCTCCCGTGATCCGCGACGGCGTGCAGGTGGGCACGGTCCGGGTCCATCCCTGGCCGCGCGACGGCAGCGGCTGGACCTTGCTCCTCGCGGTGGCCGTGGCGCTGTGCACCCTGTGGGCCATCTCCGGTCGCATCGCCTGGAAGCTGGCCTGGCCCCTCGAGGAGCTCACCCGCGTGGCGCGCGACCTGGGCGAGGGAAGGCTTCAGAGTCGGTTCGACGTGCGCTTCGCCCGTGGCGAGGTGCGCTCGCTGGCCGAGGTGATGAACGGGATGGCGGAGCGCATCGAGCGACAGCTGAAGGACCAGCGCGAGCTCCTGGCGGCCGTCAGCCACGAGCTGCGCACGCCGCTGGCCCGCATCCGCCTGCTCCTCGAGCTCGGGCGCGGCGGGGACGCCTCGGTGCTGGACCAGCTCGAGCACGAGGTGCTGGAGATGGACGCGCTGGTGGGCGAGTTGCTCGCCTCGGCGCGCCTCGACTTCACCGCCATGGCGCGGGTGCCGCTCGACGCCGGGGATCTGGGGGCGCGGGCGCTGGAGCGCGCGGCGCTGGCCCCGGGCCTGCTGGAGGTCGACCCGGGCCCGGTCTCGCTCGAGGGAGATCCGACCCTGCTGCAGCGAGCGCTCTCCAACCTCCTGGAGAACGCCCGCGTGCACGGCGGCGGAGTCACCCGGCTCCGGGTGGACGCCCCGGACGGCGTGGTGCGCTTCTCGGTGGAGGACGGAGGCCCGGGGCTGCCCGAGGATGGCGGCCGCGCCTTCCAGCCCTTTCAGCGCGGCGAGGCCAGCGACGGCCTCGGTCTGGGGCTGGCCCTCGTGCGGCGCATCGCCGAGGCGCATGGAGGCGCCACCTTCGCCGAGAACCGGGAGGAGGGCGGTGCGCGGGTGGGCTTCACCGTCCGGCGGCCGGCAGGCCGGGACGAGCTCAGGCCTCCTCGAACATCGCGCGGATGACCCGCCATACCATCCGCAGCTCGGAGCGGTTCCGCTTGCCCAGGTAGTCGCAGAGCTCGGCGACGTGATCGTGGCGGTCGCGGTCGAAGTCGTTGAAGAGCGTCCGGAGCGACACGTGCAGGCCGCTCGCGAGCTTGTTCACCGTCTCCAGCGAGGGAGAGAACGCCCCGCGCTCGATGCGCCGGACCGCGTCCACCGACAGCTCGCTCCGCTCGGCGAGCTCCTCCTGGGTGAGCTGGCGGCCGTGGCGCAGGGCCCTCACGTGCACGCCGAACCGCTTGCCGACGTTCAGCCGCATGGCGTCTCGCATCCGGGAATTGAAATCGATGACAGCTGGCCAACACCCGGAAGGGACGATGCTCCTGGACCCATCCGGCAGATCATCCTGGTGCCGACAGTTTCCTGCTTCTCGCGGCACATCTGGGATCTGACGGTAAGCACCCCCGCCATCGGGGGGAGGGTCCACGTGGCACTGGACTGTCACACGGTCCGCGAGGTCTCCGCCGATTCCGTGCGGTGCTCGACAGCGGTCGGCGCGACGGCGAGCGACTCGACCAGGCCCGCGGCGAAGCGGGTCCCGGCCACCTGGAACGCGAGCCGCGTCCAGACGACGACCTGACCCAGGCCCAGGGCGAGCAGCGCGACTCCGACGCTCCCCTCCGGAAGCATGGCCCGTGCACGGACGAGGAGGAGCACCACGAACGTCGCGACGGCCCCGAGGACCCCGTACAGCACGATCGCGCCCGGCGCGCGCACGAGAATCCGCACCGCGCGCCACGCTGCCCGCCGCGTCACCCGCAGGTCCTCGCGGAAGCACAGCACCCGCCCCACGTCGAGGCTGAGCCTCCAGACTGCCAGCGCCAGGACGAGCACCGCCAGATGCAGCACGCTCGCGAGAGTGAACGCCCGCCCGAAGAGCCACCCTTCGCCGGAGAGCGTGAGCACCGTGGCGAGCCCGAGCGCCTTCATCGGCACCGCGAGCACGACCGGGATCACCAGCGCGGCGAGCAGGAGGAGCAGGCACCAGAGGTACAGCCGTGCGTTCCGTCCCACCAGACGCCCCGATTGACCGAGGAAGGCCCCGAGCTTGAACGGCCCGCCCGCGCAGGTCCGCCACACCACGCCGCCGACCACGAGGGTCTGCAGAACCACCAGGAGGATCAGGGGCCCGAGCACCGACGGCAGTCCGCCACCGGCGAACACCGGGCCGAGGCCCAGGAGGAGCTGTGGCGACACCAGGGGCTTGCCCACCGCCAACGGTGCGTGGCCGAAGGCTCCGGCGAGCACCGGCAAGGCGGGAAGCACCATCAGCAGCGCCACCAGCCAGTTGACGACGAGCAGGACCGCCACGGTGCGCCACTCCCGGAAGCCGACCCCGATGGCGTCGCGCAGCTGCCTCACAGGAGCGACCCCACCGCGGCGGCGAGCAGCTGCCCGGCGTAGAGGAACCAGCCGATGACCGAGAGTGCCGGACCCGGTGTGGCGTCGAGCGAGCGCGCGTCGTTGACCGGCTGCGTGTCCATCGCCGACGGTGCGCCGGGATGGACCTCGGCGAGCGTGACGCGCCCTCCGGGGAGAGGCCGCTCGGTGGTGATGCGGCTCCACGCCTCTCCCGGCGGGAGTGCTCGCCGCTCGTTCGTCCCGCCCGCGAAGGTGAGCTGGACGTCGAGGGGCAGCGGGAGATCTCCCCTCCGCTCGACCAGGGCCTCGCAGCGAACGTCACCTGTCGGGCCCGGGGGACGGCGGGGAGTGAAGGTCGGCGTCCCGCCGTCGGTCCCGGTGAATCCCCACACTGGGGGGACGGGGCTGCACTGCAGCTGGGCGACCGCATCGTCCAGGCCGGTCGTACCCCGGAAGAGGGCGTCCCCCAGCTGTCTCAGATCCTTGCCCGAGATCTCGGAGGCGATCTGGAGGAAGTCGTCGGTCGAGGGATGCCGGAACGCCCAGCGCTCGGCATAGGCGCGCATGATGCGGGCGAAGGTCTCGCGGCCGACCTGCTGCTCCAGGGTCGCGAGGGCGGCCGCGGCACGCCCGTACGTGCTCTTGCCGACGTCCGGGCCGGTCTTGAACCGCCAGCCGGGGCGAACGATGGACGACTGGAAGCGAGGCACCGTCCCGGGTGGCCGGACCGCGATCTCCGGGATGTCGGAGCGGAGGAGCGGACCCAGCAGCCAGCCCGTGCCGCGGGGGAGGAACTGGGACAGGTCCCAGCGGAGGGCGGCGGCGTTCATGACCTCCGTGGTCGCCCAGGTGTCGACGCCCTCGTCGAGCCACGCCTCCTCGAACTCGTTGGAGGCGACCATCCCCTGCCACCAGCCGTGAGCCACCTCGTGGACCGCGACCTCCCAGAGGAGCACGTCGCGCGGCTCGGCTGGATCGACGCGCGAGTACACGGTGACGAAGGTGGGGTACTCCATTCCGCCGGACTCCACGTCGGCGCCGACCGGCGGAGCCACCAGGGTGAGGTGGGGATAGGGGTAGGGCAGCCACCGGCGGCCGCCGTGCTCGAGCGTCAGCCTCGCGGCGGCGAGGACCTGTGGCGCGGTCCGTGACGACTCCTTCGGGTAGATGACGGTCAGCCCCACCTCGGGAAGCCCCTCGCTGCGGAAGACGTCGCTCACCTCCGCCGCGCCCTCCCAGGCGGTCCACGCGAAGTCGATGACGTCGTCCTGGTGGAAGCGGTGGGTGACGGTCCCGTCGGGGTTCTCGGTGCGGCCGGTGCGGACGCCCGTCGCGCCCACCAGCATGCCGCGGGGGACGGTGAGCGCGGCGTCGTAACTTCCGAAGTCGGCGTAGAACTCGGTGCTCGCGTGGAACTGGTGGCAGTTCCAGCCGGGCGTCCGCACCCCACGCTGCGGAGGAACCTCGAGCACGCCGATCTTCGGGAACCACTGTCCGAAGAGGGTGTACTTCCCGAACACGCCAGTGCGCGCGGCGAGCGTCGGCACGCGCGCCTCCCAGGCGACGTCGATGGTCACCTCGCCGTGCGGTGGCACCGGGGTCGGAAGCGTGAGGGTGAAGACCGTCCGGTCACCCGCGTTCTCGTCGTCGGGGTGCTCCCAGCGAAGCGAGGGGCGCAGGTCAGTGCCGTCGGGCAGCCGCGCAGAGCGGAGCTCGGTCCAGCCCCAGTCGTCGGGGCCGTAAGCGTTGGTGCCGGAGCGCACACCGCCCGCGCGGTGCTCCTCGCGCGCGAAGGTGCTGTCGCTGTTCCTGAAGGCGTTCCAGTACGCGTGGAACCAGAGCGTGGCCTGCGGGATGTCGGAGCGGTTCGTCCAGGTGAGGCGGGCGGTGCCGCTGACGTGGCGTCTCCCCGGGTCGTAGCGTGCCTCGAGGACGTAGCTGGCGGTCCGCTCGCTCAGCGGAGCGCCGATGCTGCGCCCCGCGGAGTCGAAGCGCGCCGGCGCGGGCGTGACGCCGAGCAGCAGCGCGAGGGGGAGCGCGAGCATGCGTGGGGTCAAGCCTGCCCGGGCGTTCCAGCGAAGCAAGTATCCGCTGGGCGCCCGGAGCTGGGGCCCGGAACTTGATTTCCGCTCACAGGCCTGGCGGCGGGAGCTGCGTCCCGTCCTGCTCGAGCCCCGGGATCTCCGCGAGCCGCCGCGCCACCTGCGAGACGCGGGTCTCGTCCACGTCGGAGCGCACGTCCAGCGTGAAGCTCACCTCGTCGTGCCGGTGTCCGGGGCGCACGTGGAACCGCGGTCGCGGCAAGCGCTCCAGACGCCCCACCAGACCGTGCAGCCCCGCGTTCCACTCCTCCACCAGCTGGTCCAGCGGCACGCCCTCGACGCGGAGCCGGTAGGCATCGGCCGACAGGTCCTCCACCACGATGCGACCCTCGAGCGCGTGGCCCTTGCGCCGGAGCTCGGTCCGCTGCGCCTCGGTGAGGAACGAGTCGGGGAGCGGCGGCGCGGGAGGGTTCCCGAGCGTGTCGAGCAGCTTCGCGCGGACCGACGCCGTCCGTGGTGCGCGGGTGAACGCCGTCCACTCGCTCGCCACACGCGACTGCCAGCTGGCCGCGGCCGTGCGCCAGCGGGCGACCTCCGACGTTTGGGCCGGCGACAGGAGCCCCAGCGTCTCGGCGCCGGTGATGGCCTCGGGGAGGGAGGGGGGCGTGTTCGCCCCGGCCAGCGGATCGGACGAGAGGAACACCAGGACACCGGGCTCGCTGCCCTCGGTCACCAGTCCGGGGGCGACCGCGAGGCGCAGTCGAGCGGCGGGGATGACCGCCCGGAACTCCACCGGCTGCTTCTGCAGCACCCGCGCGCGCACCGCCTCGGGCGGCCGCCGCCAGCTCATCCACGCGGCGAACGCGGTGCCCGGCTCGACCCGCGCCGGGAGTTTCTCGACGTGCCGCACCACCTCGGCCCCGCCCCGCGCGCCGAGGCGGGTGACCGGCGTGCACACCCCGGCGTCGAGACACACCACGTCCGGCGAGGAGGCTGCCAGGAGGACGAGCAGGACGGCCAGCACTGGACCCGGAACGGTACCAGCGGCGGGACGTGTGAAGACATGTTTCCGCCGTTCCCGAGGGGAGACGAGGGGGGTAGGGTGTGAGCGAATGATGGTCCCCGAGCACATCTCCGTCGTGTACGTCGAGGACGACGAGCGCGCGCCTCGCTGGCGGACATCACCGACGACCTCGGAGAGCTGGAGCGGCTGGTCGACGAGCTCCTCACCGCGGCCCGCCTCGAGCTGGGTCAGTCCGCGCTGCGGCGCTGGTGGCGACGGCCGCCGAGCGCTTCCTCGCCGTCCATCCCGGGCACCGGCTGGATTCTGCGGCATCGGACTCGTCCGGGAAAGCTGGAGGCGGACGGTCTCGTCGCCCGCGTGCTGAACTCCCGCGGTCCGGCCCCGGTCACCCGACTCCCCGCGACGGCGACGATGTCCGCGCGGCGTGACAATTCGTCACATGGGTCCACTGCGCTGGATGCAGGGTGTTGCTGGAGCGGCGCGTCAGGTGGGGGTGGGGCGACGCCGGCACTCCGCGGTGGTATGAGGCCGGGTACGCCAGGGAGGCCGGACGGGGAGCTGGGCCTCTCGAGGTTCTCGGGTCTGCGCCGGCCGGGCGTGGTGGGAGGCGTCGCTCCATGAGTCTCATCACTGCGCTCCTGCTCGCTGCCGCGCCGGCGCTCACGCCGCCGGTCGAGTCGAAGCCCCTCGTCCCCGCCGCCAGGCCGGCGGAGACCGCCATCTCCGTCGGCGCGGGCCAGGTCCGCCAGGGAGGTGCGCTGGGCGCCGGCCTTTCGCTGACCCGGGGAAACGCGCTCGAGGCGCCCGCGCCGGGGAAGACGCGGCTCGTCTACCGCCTCGAGGTGCACACCTCCGAGTCCGGCTTCCCGCGATGGATCGAGGCCCGGCTCTCGTTGACCGAGGGAACGAAGGCCGGCGCGAGGGCGACCAGCCTCTCCGCTCCGGATCAGCAGGACGCAGGCTTCATGGCCGCCGTCGCCTGCGTGCTCCGCTGGCTACAGCCGCGAGACCAGCGGGTGTTCACGTTCGTCGGCACCACCGGCGAGCCGTCGCCGCTCCAGCGACCGGACGCCGGGACCCCGGCGCGCCTCACCCTCGGGTGGGGCGTCGAGTTCTGAGCG
>CAZDSB010000317.1:0-5181 GCA_964507515.1 uncultured Myxococcaceae bacterium | reverse complement strand
GGCGGCGCCGGGGCTCAGGCCGCCGACCAGCGTCTGCCCCAGCTGCGCGGTGACCCGCGCCTGGCGCTCGGGCCCGTCGGTCACCGGAGCCTCGGTCCGCGAGAGCGCCGGCGTCATGATCGTCAGGTTCATCGCCGGGTGCGTGTCCGGTGGGTCGGCGCGGGTCATCAGCCGCTCGTCGAGCCGCTGCGCAGCTGCGGCCGAGTTCTGGGCGCGGTCCAGCTCGGGGCCCACCGCGTCGTCGGAGAGCGTCTTCGCCCGGCGCCGGTAGACGCGGCTCACGTTCCACAGCGGATCGGGCAAGGTCGGATCCGCCTCGCTCGCCCGGGTGTAGGCGGCGATCGCCTCCGGCCACTTCGTCTCGCCGAACGCGGCGTTTCCCAGCAGCGTCTGCGCGCGCGCGTCGCCGGGCCGCAGAGCGAGCGCCTTCTCCGCGTGCGCGCGTGCCGCCTCGAGCTTGCCGCGCCGGAGCTCCCACCGCGCCAGGGCGTAGACCTCGGGATAGGTCGCACGACCGGCGTCGATGCGCGTCTGCACGTGCGCCGCGGCCGGCGTGGCCTCCAGCCCGCCACGCTCGAGCTGAAGCACGTCCTCGGCGGGCGTGCCGGCGAAGGTGGTGGCCTGCGCGAGGGCTCCGGCGAGCGGCGGCACCAGACACGCGCCTGCGAGGAGGACCGCCAGCAGCCAGCGCTCCTTCGCCTCGACGTAGAGGGTCACCGCCGCGAAGAGGACGAGCGAGGGAAAGAGCAGCCCGAGCCGGAACACCCAGGGGAGCAGGAGGATTAGAACGAGCAGCGTCCCGGCCTGCCAGCGCGCCACGCCCCTGGGGAAGGCGTGATGGACGTCGTGCACCAGCGAGGGGAGCGTCCGGAGGAAGAGCACCAGCAGCGCGGCGAGCGCGGTCGCAAGCCAGGCGACGAGGAGCGTCGCCCCGAGGTCGCCGACCAGGCCCCGGCTCCACCGTGGATCGGTCAGCGATGCGCGCCCGGCGTTCCTCGCGTCGGCCCAGAGCCTCCGGAGGTCGAAGGGGTCGTTCCCGAGGTGTGCACGGAAGAGTCCCCAGTGCGCGTCGGCGACGTCGGGAGAGAGCGCCACCGCCGACTGCGCGAGCTCCACGGCACCCGCGCCGTCCTTCCCGGTCGCCCGGACACGGGCACCGCGCAGCAGCGCCAGGCTCACCGACTCGAGGTCCGCGATGGCCAGCGTGTCCCGGAGCTCGACCAGGCGGTCGCGGGCCGCGCGCGACGCCTTCGGGTCCCGCGTGCGCTCCGCCTCCTTCCACGCACCGAACGCCTGGAGCATCTCATCGTCGCCCTCGGTCGGAACGAGCAGGGGCGGCGGCGGCGTGCGGTCACGTCCCGGGGTCGCCGCGGGAGCAGGGGCGGGGACCTCGGACGCGGGCGCCGGGGGCTTCTTCGTGCGGCGCGGTGGGGGTGGATGGGCCGGTTCCTGCGCCTCGTTGCCCGCGGCCTCCGGCTCCGGCGAAGGCGGCGGGGGTGGCTCGCGGCGCCGCACCGGTCGCTGGGCCGGGCCGTCCGGGGCGAGCTCCTCCACCGGCCGGGGCGGCTCGATCTGAGCCGCCGCCCCGGTCGAGGCGAGGACCACCAGTGTGGCGAGGAGCGCGGGGGCCGCGCGGAGGAAGGCCATCTCGTTCAGCCGGGTATGCCCATGATAGGCGAGCGCCGCCGGGGCCCAACAGAAGGGTCATACGCCGGGGCCGGGTCGAGGAGGACATGGGACGCACGGGAGACGCCGTGGAGCGGCTGGAGGAGATCATGCGCACCCTGCGCGCCGAGGGTGGCTGCCCCTGGGACCGCGCGCAGGACATCAGGACCCTTCGCCCCTACCTCGTGGAGGAGACCTACGAGGTGCTGGACGAGATGGACCGGGTCGGCGAGGGCGGACCCTGGCGGGCGCTCTGCGAGGAGCTGGGAGACCTCCTCTTCCAGATCGTCTTCCACGCCCAGCTGGCCCGCGAGCTCGGGGAGTTCGTGCTCGCCGACGTCGCGACGGCGATCTCGGACAAGATCGTCTCGCGCCACCCGCACGTCTTCGAGGGCCGCACCGTCGCCGGCGCCGAGGAGGTCCTCCAGAACTGGGCCCGCATCAAGGCCGAGGAGCGACGGCGCAAGCACGGGCGGGAGGGCTCGGTGCTCGACGGCGTGCCGAGCGCCGCTCCCGCGCTCCTCCGGGCCGAGCGTCTGACCGAGAAGGCGTCACGGATCGGCTTCGACTGGCCGGACCTCTCCGGCGTCCGGGAGAAGCTCGCCGAGGAGCTGGAGGAGCTCGACGGGGCCATCGCCTCGAAGGACCCCCGGGCCGTCGAGCACGAGCTCGGCGACGTCCTCTTCAGTCTGGCCAACCTCGCGCGCTTCACCGCCACGCCGGCCGAGGATGCGCTCCGGGCCGCGAATGCGCGCTTCACCCGGCGGTTCCACGCCGTGGAGGAGGGCCTCCGGGCGCGCGGGGTCCCCTTCGGCACCGCCACGCTCGCCCAGATGGACGCGCTCTGGCAGGAGGCGAAGGCCGCCGAGGCCGCGGTCCCGCCGCCCGCCTCCGTTCCGCGCGCCGTCGTCGCCCGCATCGAGCTCGGAGCGCCCGAGCCGTCGGCCGCCCACGCCTTCTGGAGCGTGATCGCGCCGGCGCTGGGCTGGACAGTGGAGGTGGACGGCGGTGCGTGGTCCGTCGAGACGCCGGGTCTCTGCTTCTCGTACGCGCCCGGCGCAGGCTCCGCGGCAACCCTCGGCGTGCACGCCCCCGGGATGTCGGACGGCGTGGCGGACCGCATCCGGGCCGCCGGGGGCACCGTCGGGAGCGAGCGTCCGCTGGTCTTCATCGACCCGGTGGGCACGTGTGTGTCGGTCCGAGATTGACCGCGCCTGCGCGCATCTGAGTTCCCACAGGAGTTGTGTGGAATCTGGGGAGAACGCTGTGGACCGTGACAATCGCGAGACGAGCGGATGGCGGCCGGGCGGGCGTGCCGAAGGTTTCAGCGCCGGACACCTTCGAGTGGACACGGCAGGTTAGGAGCCAGAGAAGGCCCACTTCTCCACAACAGCACTGTCCCAAGGGGAGAACCCGGTTTCCCACGTCCATGTGGCCGGCCCACGGGGTCGCCCTTGACGACCCCCGCCAAGCTGATAGGGAGGCCCGCCCGTGGCAAACACCAAGTCAGCTCAGAAGCGGAACCGGCAGGCGCTCAAGCGCCGTGCCCGGAACCAGGCCGTCCGGACGCAGGTCAAGTCGGCGGTGAAGAAGGCGCGCGAGGCGCTGGCCTCGAAGGACCCCAAGAAGTTCCAGGAGGCGCTCCGCGCCGCCGCGCGGACGCTCGACCAGGCCGCGAGCAAGGGCGTGCTGCACAAGAAGAACGCGAGCCGTCGCATCGCGCGGCTCTTCCACGCCGCCCAGGGCGCCCGGGCGTCATAGCCGAAACCTTCCCGGCTATCGCCCTCCAGCCCTTCTCCCCCGCTGCCACTCGCTGGCGTCAGCCGGTCTGGAGTCGTGTGACCGCGTCGGACGCGAGTGCGCTCGCCAGTCTCCGGATGGCCGCCTGACGGTTGGCCTCCGTCGTGAGCACGTCGGGGCGAAGCGCCGGCAGGTAATCCTCGTATCCCGTGACATCGGTCTGGGCGAGCATCGTACCGCCCCGGAAGAGGCGAACCCGGAGGACCGCCGACACGCGGTAGGTCAGCGCACCCGAGGTGCCCGGGGCGAGCTGCGCTACCCCACCGCTCACATTGAGCAGCTCGCCGTCGAGCCGGCCCTCGCTGCCCTCTCCTCCGAGGTATCCGCCCCGGGCCAGCTGCTCCCGGAGAGCGTCGGTGAAGACGCCGTCCAGGCCGGGCTCGGTGGTCCGGTTCACGATGACGGGAGCGAAGACCTTGTGAATGCCCTGGGGAAAGCCGGCACCCGCCGCGGTGAAGTGGTAGCCGCAAGCCGACTGGGCCACGAAAGCCAGCCACAGCAGGGCCGGGAGCGAGCGCTTCATCCGACGACGAAGTTGATCAGCCGCTTCGGGACGAAGATCACCTTCCGGAGCGCCTTGCCGGCAAGAGCCGCCCTCACCTTCTCCTCGTGCTCGGCGGCGGCGCGGACCTCGTTCTCACCCGCGTCGGCAGCGATGCGGATCTCCCCGCGGAGCTTCCCGTTCACCTGGACGGCGTAGGGGAGCACCTCGTCGACCACCAGGGCGGTATCGTAGCTCGGCCAGCTCAGGGTCACCGTGGAGGGGCTGCCCACCGGCTCGTAGACCTCGGCCACCGCATCGGCGAGATGGGGAGCGAACGGCGTGAGGAGCCGGGTGAGGAGGCGGATGCCCTCGCCCATCGCCGCCTTCTCCGCCGGGGTCTCCGGCTGGCCGGCGTCGTAGAGCGCGTTCACGCACTCCATGGTGAAGGCGATGGCGGTGTTGAAGGAGAGCCTGTCGATGGCCTCACCCACCCGCTTCACGCACTTGTGCGCGGCGCGGCGGATCTCCAGCGCCTTCCCCTCGAAGGGGCCGTCGTGGGTCGCGGTCGCGCAGGCGTCCTGGTGGGTGGCGGCGAGGGTCCACACCCGCTTCAGGAACCGGGCCTGCCCCTCCATTTGCTTGTCGCTCCAGTCGAAGTCCTGCTCGGGCGGGCCGGCGAAGAGGACGTACATCCGCACGGTGTCCGCGCCGTACTTCTCCACGATGGTGGCGGGGGCCACCACGTTTCCCCAGCGCTTCGACATCTTCCGGCCGTCCGGACCGTTCACGATGCCCTGGGTGACCAGCCGCTTCACGGGCTCGTCGGTCGGGACGAGGCCGAGGATCTTCATCCACCGGGTCCAGAAGCGGAAGTAGAGCAGGTGCATCACCGCGTGCTCGGGACCGCCGACGTAGATGTCCACCGGGAGCCAGCGGTGCGCGAGCCCCGGGTCGAACGGCGCCATCTGGTAGTGGGGCGAGAGGTAGCGGGCGAAGTACCAGGCGGAGTCGACGAAGCCGTCCATCGTCTCCACCTCGCGCCGGGCGGGGCCGCCGCAGCGGGGGCAGGTGGTCTCGACGAACGACTTCACCTTGGCGAGCGGCGGCTCCCCCTTGCCGGTGAGTACCGCCTGGGTGTCGATCTCCGGGAGCCGGACCGGGAGCTGATCGTCCGGGACCGGGATGCCCTTCCGCTCGGGATCGCACCGCTCGCAGTAGACGATGGGGATGGG
>CAZDSB010000316.1:0-10774 GCA_964507515.1 uncultured Myxococcaceae bacterium | reverse complement strand
CTCGTCCGGTGCGGGTCCTTCACCTCCCGCGCCACGCCCACCAGCGGCGCGTCCGGTCCCTGGGTCTGCGCGGCCGGGTCCACCATCGCCGCCGACGGGGGCGGGACCACCGGCTCGGTCGGGACCTGGGTGCCGATCGGGGTCGGGCGGGGCTTCAGCTTCGACGCGGCGATCTCCGCCTCGGACATCTCCCGGATGCGGAAGACGCGCGCGCTGTTCGCGTCGGTGACGTGCACCGAGCCGTCGTCCTGCACGTCGACCATGACGTTGTGCGGGACGAGCCCCTGCTCGCCGAGCTTGTGGAAGCCCGTCTTCAGGGCCTGGATCCAGTTCGCTGCGTCCACGCGGAGCGTGACGTCGAAGCTTCCGGGCTCCGCGGCGGGAATGAAGACCTCGAAGCGCGCCATCGGTGGTTCGAGGGGCTAGCAGAGGGGCCCGTCAGGCTGCAACGGCCGAAGCCAGGGCTGGGGGGCTGGGGGGCCCAACCCTCACCGGGGCTCGGGGCTGGGCCTGCGGGGCGGCTCGGCGCGCGTGGCCGCCGCGATCTCCCGCACCGGCACCCGGGCGTGGCTCCGGAAGACCGCGAAGTCCTGCCCGGACTCGGTCGTCACGTCCGTCACCTGATCGATGAAGGTCGTCCCGTCGCGCAGCTCGATCGCCACCGGGCGCTTGACGAGCACGGCCTCCTCGAGAACGTCCACGAAGCTGCAGCTGCCCACCTCGTCCTGTTCGAGCCGACTCATTGCCTTGGCGTCCAACATCGGCCTCTCGGCGCTCTGGGGCAAGGTGTACGGTTCCCGCTGCGATGACACCCGACGAGTTCCGCGTACTTGGACATCAGCTCATCGAATGGGTGGCGGCCTACCGCGAGCGGCTGCCGGGCCTGCCGGTCATGAGCCCCGTGGCCCCGGGCGACGTGCGCCGCCACTTCGCAGCAGGCCCGCCCGAGCAGGGCGTCCCGCTGGAGGGCCTGCTCCCCCAGCTCGACGCCGCCATCCTCCCTGGCGTCACCCACTGGAACCATCCGCGGTTCTTCGCGTACTTCCCGTCCAACTCGATGTTGCCCTCGGTGCTCGCCGACCTGGTCGCTGCCGGCCTCGGCGCCCAGGGCATGAGCTGGCAGACGAGCCCCGCGGCGACCGAGCTCGAGGAGGTGGCGATGGAATGGTTGCGCCAGCTCGTCGGTCTCCCGCCCACCTTCTCGGGCGTCATCCAGGACACGGCGAGCACGGCGACCCTCGTTGCTCTGCTCTGTGCCCGCGAGCGCACCACAGGCCACGGCCAGGCCCGGGGCGGGCTCCAGGCCGAGCCCACCCCGCTGGTCGTCTACGCCTCGGAGATGGCCCACAGCTCGATCGAGAAGGCGGCGCTGCTGGCCGGGTTCGGCCGGGAGAACCTCCGGCTGCTCCCCACCGACGACGCCCATGCCCTCCGTCCGGACGCGCTCGAGGACGCGCTCCGCGCCGACGTCGCCCGCGGCCACCGTCCGTGCGCGGTCATCGCCACCGTGGGCAGCACCGGCACCACCGCCATCGACCCGGTGGCGCGCATCGGCGAGGTCGCCCGCGGAAGCGGCGCCTGGCTCCACGTGGACGCCGCCATGGCCGGAACGGCGATGGCCTGTCCCGAGCTCCGCTGGATGTGGGAGGGCGTCGAGCACGCCGACTCGGTGGTGTGGAACCCGCACAAGTGGCTCGGCATCGGCTTCGACTGCACCGCCTACCACGTGCGCGACCCGGACCACCTCGTGCGGGTCATGGCCACCGACCCGAGCTACCTGCGCACCGCGCAGGACGGCGCGGTCAAGAACTTCCGCGACTGGGGCATTGCGCTGGGGCGCCGCTTTCGCTCCCTCAAGGTCTGGTTCGTCCTCTCCGCGCTGGGGGTGGAGGGGGTGCGCGCCGAGGTTCGCCGCCACCTCGCGCTCGCGCGCTGGTTCGCGGACCAGGTGGACGCGGCAGAGGGGTGGGAGCGCCTGGCGCCGGTTCCCCTCCAGACCGTGTCCTTCCGCCACCACCCGCCCGGGCTCGAGGGCTCCGCGCTCGATGCCCACAACCTCGCCCTCGCCCGTGCCGTCAACGCGTCCGGCCGGGCCTACCTCACCCCGGCGGTGGTGAAGGGCGTCCAGCTGCTGCGCGTGTCGGTGGGCGCCACCGCCACCACCGCCGACGACCTGGCCGCGCTCTGGGCGCAGCTGCGCGAGACGGCCGCGCCGGCGCGCTGAGGGCCCCTGCCTCCGTCGAGGCGTCTCTCTCCCACATTGGACAGGGCTGCCCGACCCGGGGACGATGCGGACGGTCCTCGGTGCTCCTCGCTGCCGCGCTCGGTGTCCTCCTCGCTGCCCCGCCTCCGCTCCCCGGAGCCGACGACGCGCGGCTCGAGGCGCTGCTGGCGTCGGTGAAGGGCCGGTCGCTGGACGGTCGCCTCCTCGGCCTCGGCGAGCAGCTCGTCGGGACGCCCTACGCCCACTCGCCGCTCGGGGAAGGGGAGGGTCAGGACCCCGACCCGCGCCTGCGCCTCGACCGGATGGACTGCCTGACCTTCGTCGAGACGGTGATGGCGCTCGCCCTCTCCAGCTCGGTCGAGGACGTCGTTCACGTGCTCGACTCCATCCGCTACCGGGGCCGTCCGGACTACGCCGGCCGGAACCACCTCATGGAGGCGGAGTGGCTGCCCTCCAACACCGCCAAGGGAATGGTGCGCGACGTCACCGCCCAGCTCGGCGGAGAGGCCGTCATCCAAGACGCGAAGGTCATCGGTCCCGAGGCCTGGGCCTCGACCACCGCGCGCGCGCTCGCGCTTCCCGCCGAGGCGCGGCTCACCGGGAGGTTCCCGCTGTCGGTGCTCCCGGTGAGCGAGGTCGCCGCCCACGCGGGCAGCTGGCCCTCCGGGACGCTGCTCCTGGTGGTGCGCGAGGACGCCCCCTGGCGCATCACGCGGGTCAGCCACCTCGGGTTCGTCGTCCAGCGCGGGGGCAGGACGTACCTCAGGCACGCCACGCGCGGCTGGAAGGACGGCGTGGTGGACGAGGAGCTGTCCCACCTGCTCGCCCGTCACGCCCGCTATGCGTGGAAGGTGAAGGGCGTCTCGCTGTGGGAGATCCGCGACCCGCGTCCCGCGACGGACGCCCTGTCCAGTACCGGCCGCTAGCGACCGGTCGCGGGCTTGGAGCCCTCCGACTCGCGCTCCTCGTCCTCGGCGGCGCGCTCGGCCTCCGGGGCCTCCTCCACCAGGCGCTTCCGCTCCGCCTCCACCAGCTCACGGGCGCGGGAGACGTTGTCCTCGAGGACGCTCAGCTCGAACCAGGGCAGCGCCCAGCCCGTGCCCAGCGCCTCCACGCCTGACGTGCCCGGGTGATCGGTGCGCAGCACCGACATGCCCGCGCCTTTGAGCACCGCCTCCAGTGCGTCCGCGGTGAACGGGTCTTCCGCCTGTGCCACCTGGACGAATCGCTCCGACTCGGGGTTGCCTTCCATGGCGCAGGCACCATAACAGGCAGCGAAGGCCAAGGAGGCTGCTCCAATGCAAGTCCTGGTTCGAGGCGTTCACATCCCCGTCAGCGATGCGTTGCGCGAGTACTGCGAGGTCCACCTGGGCCGCGCGCTCGATCGGGTGCTGGGACGCGAGCCCGCCGTCCAGGTCGAGGTGCACCTGGTCGACACCACCGGCGAGAACAAGGGTGGGATGGACAAGGAGGCCCGCATCACGGTGCACGTCCCGGGACACCCGGCCCTGCACGTCACCGAGCAGTCCGACGAGATTCACCGCGCGATCGCCGCGGCCGCGGATCGGGTCGAGCGCGCGGCGAAGAAGTACCTCGAGCGCCGGCACGACCACTCCGGTCCCTCCCTCGCAGATCTCCCCACCGACGGAAGCTGACCCTGCAACACGCGGGCCCGCTTCCCTTGCTGAGCCCCGCACCGGCGGCCTATAAAGGGTTGTCCCTATTGGCCCCAAAGGAAGGGGATGTCCCGCATCAAGCTGCTTCTGTTCGCGCTGCCGGCGCTCGCGCTCTGGCTGGCGGACCTCTCCCTCACCGCGTCGTCACTCAGCGACAAGGCGGTGGACCAGGCCGTCGTGTACGCCCAGCGGGGCGCGGATGCGGTCTCGGTCCGCCTCGCGGGCCGCCGCGCGGAGCTGCAGGGCCTCGCGCTGCGGCTGGGGAGCTCGCCGGGAGCGTTCGTCACCGCGGATGCGCTGCGGGCCGGAAAGTCCGAGCTCGCCGCCGAGCGGCTGAGCAACGTCCGCCGCAACGCGACCGACGCGGTCTCGACCGGGCTGCGTCCCGGGCTGGTGCTCGGCATCCGGACCGACAACGGCGCGGTCTTCGTGAAGGGCGCGGAGGAGCCGACGTCGGCGCTGAAGGGCCTGGAGCCCGACGCCGTCGCGGGCGCCGGGAGCGACGGCCAGACGCGTGACGCGTTCGGCACGCCATACCTCTTCTTCTCCTTCCCGCTCCTCGGCTCGGACAAGGAGGCCCGCGCGGTGGGGATGCTCATCGTCGGGGCGCCGCTGCTCCCCGAGGGCACCGCGGATCAGGTCGCGCTCGAGACCGGATTCTCCGCGCTGGGCCTGGTCCAGGGCGGGAAGCTGATCGCGAGCGGGGGACAGGAGAAGTCCCGCCTCGCCGAGGCGCTCCGGGAGACGCCGGTGGGCAAGCCGGCCGTCGTCGTGCGTGGCCCGGCCGGCTCCCTCGGCCCGCTGCGCCTTCCGATGTTCGCCAGCGGTCCGGACCCCGCGCTCCGCGTCGCGCTTCGTCGCGGCGTCCCCGGACAGCCGCTGGAGGTGCTCGCGGTGGTCAGCACCGACTCGGTGATGTCCGCCCTCGCCGACACGCAGCGCTTCAGCTTCGGAGCGATGGCCTTCCTCCTCGTGGGGCTCGCGGCGATCTGGTTCTGGATGGGACAGGACGCTCCCGCGCTGCGCCCGCATCCGCAGGAGGACACCGAGCCCGGCCCGCGCCGCCGGCGCCTCTTCGGCCTGGCCACCTCGCCGCCTCCGGTGTTCCGCGCGCCCGACACCACGACCCGCCCCCCGGAGCGCGTCACCCCGGTCCCCGGACGGTCGCGCACCGCCATCGAGCTCGACGAGGCCCCCCACGCTGCCGCGGCGCCGCCGCCCCCTCCGCCGGAAGCGCACGAAGAGCCCACCGCGGTCGACGCACACCCCGCGCACGACGGGCTACCCGGGCCGCGTTCGCCCCGCGAGGCGCCCCGCGACGACCTGGCCGCGCTCCTGGATTCCATGCCGCCGCCGCCGCAGCCGGTGCGGCCGCCCTCGCAGCGGCTCTCACCGTCTCCAGCCACCCCGCCGCGCTCGCACCCGCCCAAGGCGCCGCCGCCACCCGAGCCCGCGCCGCTGGACTACGACCATCAGCCCACGACGGCGTACCCCATCCCGAACCTGCCGGACTTCAACCTTCCGCCGGCGTCCGCGCTCGGTCCGGCGGCCAACGCGATCCCCGAGGCCACGCGCGTGGCGGACCCGTCGCCGGATCTGCTCGCCGCGGCGGCCCGGGTGTCCGGGCCTCGACCGCAGCCGCTGCCCAAGCCGGTGGCGCCGGACGAGGTGCATTTCCAGGACGTGTTCCACGAGTTCGTCGCCGTGCGCGAGCGCTGCGGCGAGAGCGGCGACGGCCTCACCTTCGAGAAGTTCGCCGTCAAGCTCCGGAAGAACCGCGACCAGCTGGTGCAGAAGTACGGGTGCCGCACCGTCCGCTTCCAGGTCTACGTCAAGGACGGGCGCGCCGCGCTGAAGGCCACGCCGGTCCGCGAGTGACGGCTACTCCGCGTCGCGCGGGAGCCGCAGCCGCAGCAGCGCGCCGCCGCCGCCGGCCGTGTCGACCTCCAGCGTGCCTCCGTGTCCCTGGGCGATGCGGGCGCCGAGGGCGAGGCCCAGGCCCGTGCCGTCGGCCTTGGTGGTGACCCCGGGCTCGAGGACGCGGGCCCGCGCGTCGGCGGGGATGCCGGGGCCGGTGTCCTCCACCTCCAGCACCGCGCGTCCGGCGTCGTCGCGCGTCCGCACCGTCACCTGGCCGCCGGCCGGCATGGCCTCCTCCGCGTTCCGCAGGAGGTTGTGGAGCAGCTGGGCCAGCTGATCCCGATCCGCCCTGACCGGAAGCCGTGGCCCGGGCTCCCAGCGGAGCGTGACGCCCGGACGCGCGGCGGCGAGCCCGAGGGTCTGCTCCGTCCAGCTCGTCAGGTCGAGCGGCTCGAGCCGCGCCGCCGGGAGCCGCGCGAAGCGGGCGAAGGCGTCGATGGTGCGCCGGAGCCGCTCCACCTCCTCGAGCATCGCAGGCGCGCTCTCGACGAAGAGCGCCTCGAATCGCGGATCGCGCGCCCTCCGGGCGGCGAGCAGCGTCTCCAGCGACATCTGCAGCGGGGTGAGGGGGTTGCGGAGCTCGTGCGCGAGGCTGCGAGCGACGCCTTCCCACGCCGCCGCCTGCTCCGCCGCACGGAGCGCACGGGTGGCGTGCCCGAGGTCCTCGGTCATCCGGTTGAACGCGTCCACCAGCACCCGCACCTCGCCACTGCCCGTCGCCGGCACGCGGGTGTCGAGGGCGCCGCCGGCGACCGAGCGCACTCCCTCGGTGAGGGCCTCCACCGGCCGGGTGATTCCGCGGGCGAAGAGGAAGCCCGCCACCAGCGCGAGGAGCAGCCCCAGGGCGCCGGCGGTGAGCAGTGCCCGGAGGAGGGTGGCGCGGGTCTCGTCCACCGCAGCGCTTCCGACGGCGAGCGTCAGCTCCGCGGGGCCCAGCGGCAGAGCACGCTGCACGGTGCGCCCCTCGGCGGTGCCGGCCGCCGCCGGGGTGAGCCCCTGACCCTGCAGCTCGACCCGCGCGCCGGTGAGCCGGGCCAGGCGCGACACCCACGCATCGTCGAGCACCTGGCCACCGACGAGGGTGGCCGCCCCGTGCGTCGCCTCCACCGGCCGGGCCGCGACCAGCGCCGGACGGAGCTGCACGCCGTCGGCGTTCTGCACCTCCACCGGCACCACCACCGGCGCCTCGCCCGGGGTGACCGTCGACAGCCCGGGCTCGACGTCGCCGACGCGCGCGGGAAGGAAGGCGCTGGAGCGGCTCACGCCGGAGGCGTCGCGCAGCGTGAGGACGGTCAGGGGGCGGCCCTCGGCGACGGCGCGCATCGCGTCGGCGGCGGGAGGCACGCCGGAGTCGAGCTGGAGGGCGACCGACTCGGTGGCCGGGTCGGCGGCGCACGCGCCCACCGAGTCCTCCACGTCGGCGCGCAGCCGGTCCAGCTCGGCCGAGGCGAGGCTTGCCGCGGCGTCGGCGCGGGCGGCGAGCTCTCGGGCGAAGGTGACCTCGATCCGCCGCGAGGCGAACGGCACCGTCACCGCCAGGGGCAGCAGGGCGAGCAGCGCGAAGGCCAGTAGGAGAAGTGTGCGGAGCCGCATCAGGGCCACCACGCATCATCGAGCATCCACAGCCCGAAGCCGTCCCGCGGCACGTCCACCAGCGACGGGTCCACCCGGGCCCGCAGGCCCTCCGCGTAGAGCGGGAGGACGGGAATCGTCGCGGCCAGCTGGACGGCTCGCTCGCGCGCTCTCGCCGCGCGCTCGCCGGCGTCGGCCACGGCTCCCAGCGGGGCGAGCTCGCGGCGAGCCTCTGCCGCATCGCCGGCCAACTCCAGCACCACCCCCAGCGCCGCCGCCGGGGCCGGGGGGAGCAGCACCGAGCGGAGCGCGAGGTCTCCCTGCCCGGCGCGCCAGTCACGGTCCAGCGCGTCCGGTGAGCGAGGGGCGAGCGTCAGCTGGACTCCGGCGTCGCGGAGGAGAATCTGCAGGCGCTGCGCCACCGCGCGCTGGGCGGGCCGGTCCGTGGCGTACATCAGGACGGCCGTCCCCGAGCCACGCCCCGGGCTGCCGTTCGGGGTCCCGCGGTCCGGGCCGCCGAGCGCGGGAGGGAGGAGACCGGGCATGGCCATCGCGGGAGTGCCGACGAAGCTGCGCACCAGCGAGGCGCGATCGAGCCGCGACTCCGCCAGGGCGACCAGGGGGCGGGCCGCAGGACGGGACACGAGGTAGGTGGCGAACAGCGCGGGCGCCGACGCGTCGCCGCCGTCGCCCAGCAGAACGTGCGCGGTCCTCGACTCGAACGCGCGCTGGGCGGCCCTCCGCGACAGCGTCGTCAGCACGAACCCGTCGGGGTGGGGACGTCCCTCGGGGAAGGACGGCACGGCGCGGCCCCGGTCTGCGCCGTCGAGCGCGTAGGGGCCGACGCCGTCGCCCGGACCGTCGCTGGTGACCGGGGTCAGCGCCGGGTGACAGAGGGTCGACTCGAGATCCGGCCACGGGTAGGCGAGCGGCAGGACCAGCGCACCGCGGCCGCGCGACTGCTGCTCCAGCGCCGCCGCCAGGTCGCGCACCGGGGCGAGCGCGGCGCGCGCGGCGGGGCTCCGGTCCAGCGCCCGGGCCCAGGCGCGGGCCAGCTCGGCGGACCCGAGGGGCGCTCCGGACGGAGAGCGCGCCCCCGGCCGGGGGACGACGGAGAGGCCGTCGGCGGAGCGCTGGAAGGTCGCGAGCACCGGCTGCGCCCGTCCGCCGGCCTCGAGACGGCACAGCGGCGCGGCGACGAGGCTCCGGAGAACGGCTCCCTCCGGCGTGTCGCCCCACCTGTCCGCGCGCACCTCCGGGAGCACCGCGAGGCGGAAGGTCCCGCCGTCGCGCGCGCGGGCCGCGGCCGCCGCCTCGGAGGGCACGGCGCCGACGAGCAGAAGGCCGAGGGCGATGCGCCTCACGGAGTCCCTCGCACGACACGGAGCTCCGAGCCGCCGTCGGCCGTCCACACGCCGAGCAGGAGCGCCGGGCCCGGCCCGGGCGCGCCGGCGCACACCTGGAGGATGCGCCCCGGGACCGCGACCGACGGCTCCTCGGGGCCGGTGCCCAGCAGGCGCAGCCGGTCCTCGGGCGGCGCCGCCGCGGCGCTGCTGGCCGCGACCCGCATCTCCCCGCGCCAGGGCACGAGCGCGGCCCCCGCGCCCACGTCGCGCAGCAGCCGGACCTCGGCACCGGGCTGGACCCAGCGCGCCGTCCCGTCGGGCAGGAGCAGGAGGCGGTGCCCTGGCCGCGCGTCCCCGCCCCACAGCGGCTCGCGTTCGGGTCCGCGGGTCAGCTGGAGCCTCGCCGCGCCCGGGACGAAGGTGGCGGCCTCGGCCGCCTCGCCGCATCCCAGGGTCGGTCCGGGCGCTCCCGGCCCGCGGACCAGCTGCGCACCCTGGAGGCGGAGCGCCACGGGAGCCTCCGCGCGTGCCCACGCGACCAGCAGCCTCCCGTCCGAGATGCAGAGGGTTCCGAAGGGCTCGCGCGCCGGCGCCGCAGCGGGTGGAAGGTCGAGGAGCGCATGCCGGGCGAGCAGGGTGCCTGTGCCATCGAGCACCCACACCTCGCCGCCGGCGAGAACCGCCACCTCGGGGCGTCCGTCGCCGTCGAGATCGCCGGTGGCCAGCGCCGCCGTGCGTGCGGTCAACCGCGCCAGCGGAACCGCGTCGAGCACGAGACCCGTCCCCTGGCTGCTTCCGGCGGCGAGCAGCTGCGTCGCGCGGTCCACCGGCGCCGTCGCCGAGAGCACCCGGGCCGGTCCGGTCTCCACCGGGGTGCGCCCCGCCCAGAAGTTGCGCCACACGGGCCGCAGCTCACCGGCCGCCGCCACGTCCGTGCCCACCTCCAGGCGCAGGCGGACCAGGCTCCTCGCACCGGCCGCGCGTGCCCGCGGGGCCGCATCCTCCCCTGGACCGATGACCACCGCCGGCAGCCCCGACTCGGAGAGGCGCGTCGCGAGCAGCGTCGCCGCCGTCTCCCCGAGCGCGCCCGAGGGCGCCTGGGCGGCCACCGCGACCGGCGGTTCGGGATGCGCCGCGAGGACCTGGGCGCGGAGCTGGTCTGCCACCGCCTCCAGCGCGGGTGGCGGGGCGGGCGCGGCGGCGAGGAGCGCGGCGACGAGCGCCGTGCCAGCGCTCACAGGCGATCCTTGCCGGGCTCCTCCATGAGGAAGCGGTCCGGGTTCGCCTGCCCCGGCGGGGGCGCCTCGGCCGTGGGCGCCGTGCCCTCGAGGAAGTTCTCGGACCGTCCGGGCACATGCGCGCCGGCGAGGAGACCCGTGCTCGGGTCCACCCGGACGCTCTGCACGCCCTGCGGCATCTCGAAGTCGCGCGCCGGCTTGCCGTCGAGCGCGGCCCGCATGAAGCCGAGCCAGATGGGCAGCGCTGCCTTGCCGCCCGTCTCGCCGCTGCCGAGGCTCGAGTGGTCGTCGAACCCCACCCAGGCGGTGGCCACGAGGTCCGGCGTGTAGCCGCTGAACCACGCGTCCCGGTACTCGTTGGCGGTGCCGGTCTTCCCCGCCGCTGGACGACCAAGCTCCCGCACCGCGGTGGCCGTTCCCTCCTCCACGACACTGCGCATGAGGGAGGTGGCCAGGTACGCGACCGGCGGAGGGATGGTCTCCTCGGGCGCCGCCTGGTGCTCCTCCAGCGTCGTGCCGTGCACGTCCGTCACCCGGACGAGGAGGATGGGGTCGGCGTACTTCCCCAGCGTCGCGAACGTCGTGTACGCGTTGGCGAGCTCGAGCTCGGTCACCTCCCCGGTGCCGAGGGCGAGGGTCAGGTTGTCCGGCATGTCGGAGCGGATGCCCGCCTTGCGCGCGAAGTCGATGGCGACCTGCGGGGTGATTGCCTCGATGAGCCGGATGGACACCGTGTTCTTGGACTTGGTGAGCGCCTGCCGCAGCGTCATGGGCCCCTCGAACCCGCTCTTCTCGTAG
>CAZDSB010000315.1:0-3610 GCA_964507515.1 uncultured Myxococcaceae bacterium | reverse complement strand
CGTTGCGGACACCCGGAAGCCGCCCCGCGAGCAGCGCGACCACCGTGGACGCCGTCGCCAGGGCCAGGGCCCAGGGCCATGAAACACGAAGGGCCGCCATGGAGCGGCCCTCGATGCTACCGGCAGCTGGAGTAGATGGGTGAACTAGGCTATCGGCTGCTGCCCTTGTCGGTGTTCTTCACGACCGGGATGTCGGAGCTGGCGTCGGCGGCGCGGCCTCTGGAGCGGGCGTCGCCTTCCCCGGAGACTCCCAGGCACTGCGCCAGGAAGCCGCGGAGGCTGGCTACGTCCGGCTTGGCGATGGGGCCCTCGGAGGGGCTGGCGGGGCCGACCTCATCGACCCACGCGTTGAGGCAGGTGTCGATGGCCTCGGTGCTGGCGTCGCGGGCGAACGAGGCGATGACGTCGCGGGCTGCACGGCCCAGCAGGAAGGCCTGTCGATCTGCACTGGCGTCGACGCGGGGAGACTGCCTGACCATGTCGGTGCCGCCGCAGGCAGCGAGGCAGAGGAAGAGGGCGAGGGTGACGCGACGCATGACGAACCTCCGAAGTTCCCGCCGCGAGGAATTCGAAGCGGAACGCTGGAGCGCGATTGCATCGGTCCTGCCATGAGGCGATTCCAAGGGAGTTGCGGACTTGCGCGTGCGCGCCGTTGCGTGGTGGTCACCTGAACTCGGGATCGCTGTTGCGTCGCATGTGACGGAGCGGATCAGGGCCGCGTGTGCGAGCCGGTGGCCGGATCTCAGAGGAGAAACCCGTGGGAATTCCTCGGGACAATCGCGATGGGCGCGTGGAATCCGGGAGCGGGTCGTCGCCTACCTCCGGCGCGGCTGCCGGTGTCGCGGCAGAAAAGCGCGCGGCGACGGCAGGATCTCGGTGAAGCCCGAGGACGGCGCGACATCACCGCCGTCGGCACAATCGCGATGGATCCGGAGGGCCCGCAGGCCGCGGGCGCTCACTCCCGGACGGGCACGTCCAGGGTGAGCCCATCATGCGCGACGTCCACCGGTCCCTGGAACTCCTCGCGGGCCTGCGCGAGCAGCCGTCCGAAGTCGGTGTCGTAGCGCGAGCTCAGGTGAGTGAGGATGTGCCGGTGCGCCCCGGCCTGCTGGGCGACGCGTCCGGCCTCGCGCGCGGTCGAGTGCCGGGTCTCGAGCGCACGGGCCTGATCGTCGTCGGAGAAGGTCGACTCGTGGATGAGGATGTCCGCCTGGCGCGCCGCCTCCACGAGGGCATCACAGGGACGGGTGTCTCCGGACAGAACCAGCTTCCGGCCTGGACGGGCCGCGCCCATCACGTCGGTGGGCTTCACGGCCTTCCCGTCGAGCGCGACCACCGACTCGCCCCGCTGCAGCCGCCCGAAGTCCGGTCCCTCGCGCACGCCGAGCGCCCGCGCCTTCTCGAGATTGAACCGCCCGGCGCGAACGTCCTCCTCGAGCACGTAGCCGAGCGCGTTGATGCGATGCTGGACCCCCACCGCGCGCACGGAATAGCCGTGCCGCTGGATGAGGTCGCCGTCCTTGAGCTCGACGATCTCGAGCGGAAACCCGAGCTGGTCGACCCCGAGGTGCACCGCCTGGTTGAGGAGGCGCTTCGCCGGGACGGGCCCGTAGAGCACCAGCTTCTCCTCGCGGCCCATCATGCCCAGGGTGCGGAGGAACCCGATGATTCCGAGGTAGTGGTCGGCGTGGAAGTGGGTGAAGAAGACCACGTCCACCGAGAAACCGGTGCCGTAGCGGATCATCTGCCGCTGGCTGCCCTCGCCGCAGTCGAACAGGATCAGATCCGAGTCAGCCTTCACCGCCAGGCCGGAGAGGTTCCGGTGGATCGTCGGCTGCGCGGCCGACGTGCCGAGAAAGGTGAAGCGCAAGAGTGACATCCCGGCGTTGCCCACGTCCGTTCCTGGACCTCTTCCACTGCTCTGGGGGGCAGGGGCGTTAACACGCCGGTCGCGAGCGCGCCAAGGACCCCCTGCGGCCCCCGGGCGCCGTCAGCTCCCCGGGCGCTCCAGGGCGACGAGCGCGGCCTCGATGGCGCTGCGGAGCATCGGGCCTTCGAGGCGCGCAGCGTCGTGGAGCGTCCGTCCTGCCAGGACCCTCTGACCGACGCGGAGCGCGAGCCAGCGTCCCCCGCTCGCCGTGGCTCCTCCCGTCCCGCTGATGACCCGGCGATCCGACTCCCGCGTCGAGTCGAGGACTCCGCGCACCCGCCGCGCCAGCGCCGCCAGGGCCGTCGGATCCTTGCCCTCCTCCATCAGTCGAAGGTCGGCATCGCTCGCGGCGGGATCGAGCGTGCGGACCGCTGCGAGCGGGAAGGCTTCCCCCCAGAGCGTCCACCACAGCGGCACGGGCCCCGGTCCCTTCCAGGCGGGGAGGAGCGCCCTCGCCAGCGCGTGGTGGATCAGGGGCTCCATCGGCGCGTACGGACCCCGGTAGAAGGCGATCGCGTCGAGCCCCAGCACCAGGGTCCGCCGTCCGCGCACGTTCCTCCAGACAGCCTCGAACTGGCTGAAGGAGAGGCTGGACGCCACCGGACCCGACCACGCCAGCTCGGGAAAGTCGTTCAGGAAGCGTCGCGCGCTGCGCTCCACCTCGCCGGGCATCCGGTCGGAGAGCGCATGGAGCTTCGGCGCGAGCCTCGGCATCTCCACGAGGAGTCGCTCGAGATCCCGGTCCAGCGTCGTCCCGGGGCCGAACACCTCCGGTCCGAACAGCTCGGGGTGCGTGGCGAGGAGGGCCTGGCGCGTGTGGGCCACCTGGTCGGCGCGGGGCGCGCTCCGGACCTCCTCCCAGGCAGAGAGGAACCCCGGAACGACGTCGATCTGCTCGACGGTCCTCTCACTCGTCGGGCCAGTCCCGCTCCCGTGGGCGCAGCCGACCGCGAGGACGAGCAGGAGCCCCGCCCATGCTGGCAGTCGGCATCTCGAGCCGCTCTTCATGGTTCGGCGGGCTTACCACCGCCCCCGACGATGCCGGCCCCGGAAACACGACGCCCGCCTCGGAGCACGGTGGCTCCGGGCGGGCGCGCGGACGAACGCTCGGTTCGAGCTAGGCGGCCTTCGCCGGGATCGGAGCCTTCTGCTCCGCCGGGCTGGTCTCGATGCGCATCCCGTAGAAGGACCGCCAGACGAAGACCATTGAGGCGATGAAGAAGACGACCGCCAGGATGCCGCTGGTGCTCCGCGGCATGGTGACCGCCAGCTCGACCGCGAGGAGACCGAACAAGGTGGTGAACTTGATGATCGGGTTCATCGCCACGCTCGAGGTGTCCTTGAACGGATCGCCCACGGTGTCGCCGACCACCGTCGCCGCGTGGAGATCGGTGCCCTTCGCCTTCAGCTCGGTCTCGACCAGCTTCTTGGCGTTGTCCCAGGCGCCACCGGCGTTGGCCATGAAGATGGCCTGGTACAGCCCGAAGGTGGCGATGGAGATGAGATATCCGATGAAGAAGAACGGCTCGACGCAGGCGAAGGCCAGGGTGCTGAAGAACACCGCGAGGAAGATGTTGATCATCCCCTTCTGCGCGTACTGGGTGCAGATCTCGACCACCTTCTTGCTGTCGTGGACCGAGGCCTTCTCCACGCCCTCGAGCTTGATGTTCCGCTTGATGA
>CAZDSB010000314.1:0-19803 GCA_964507515.1 uncultured Myxococcaceae bacterium | reverse complement strand
CGCCGGCTCGGTCGATGACGCGTCCCCGGCGCGCGAGGACCCGGGCGCGAGCAGGAGCGCAATCGCGAGCCCGAGCTCCCCGATGGATCCCAGGTGCCGCACGCGTCACCTCCACCCCGGAAATCCTGCAGCTGCAGTCACCCGTTCCCGCGTCCGCCTCAGTAGCCGAGGCGGATCCGCGGAGAATCGTTGGACCTTGGTCTCATTGTGAGGCTATTGAACGGCTGCGACGCTGAAATCACGTGGGGAGAGGAGGGTCTCAGTTCATGTCCCGTGTCGGGAAGCACTTCGTACCACCCCTTGTCGGACTCGGTCTGCTGCTCGCCGCCTGTCATCCGACCGGCGCCGAGACCATCACCGATCTCGACACGGTGGCGACCACGCACGACGCCACCTACGACTTCGCGGCGCCGACGACCTACTCCCGGCCGAACCAGATCCCGCTGATCTCGGGCGACCCGACCACCAGCCCGCCCGAGTTCCTCGACCCCACGCTGACGGCGCTCGCCTTCAGCACGCTGGACAACCAGATGGCCGCCCTCGGCTACACGAAGGTGGACATCGGCGCGGGGCCGGATCTGGTGATCACCGCCGGCGCGCTCAAGGTCACCAACGTCACCTACTACTACGGCTACTGGTGCGGATACTGGGCGTACTACTACCCCTGCTACCCGTATTACCCGCCAGTCACCGGCGTCAGCGCCTACACCCAGGGAACGTTGATCCTCGACATGGCCCCGTTCGCGACGACGCCTCCAGACAACCAGATCAAGGGCGTCTGGACGGCGGTCATCCGGGGCATCCAGAGCAGCAGCCGGAGCGCCGATCAGCAGCGTCTGGTCAACGGAATCTCGCAGGCGTTCATCCAGTCGCCCTACCTGGGGAAGCCATGAGCAAGCACCCGACGCCGATTCGCCTCGCCGTGCTCCTCGTCGTGCTCCTCGCCCCCATCGCCCGGGCCGAGATCCCGCCGACGCTGGTCGGACTCTCGTACCAGTTCTCCATTCCCATCGGGAACACGTACAACTACACGCCGCCCGTCAGCTGGCGTGGCGTCGGCCTCGACGTCGCGACGTTCATCCGGCGAGACCTCGCCGTTGGCCTGGCCTTCGGATGGAACGTGTTTTTCGAGAACACCACCTCCACGATCAACTTCCACGGCACCGACGTCACCGGCAACCAGGACCGGGCGCTCAACGTCTGGCCCACCCTCGTCAACGTCCGCTGGTTCCCGAAGATCTCGTCGAACCGTGACATCCAGCCCTACATCTCGGCGAACGTCGGCGGCTACATCATCGAGCGGTACCTCGCGATCGGAACGACCGCGAGCCAGGAGACGCACTTCCACTTCGGTCTCGCACCCGAGATCGGCGTCTTCATCCAGAACCCGGTGGGCGCGGTCTTCATCAACGCCCGCTACAACATGGCCTTCGCCTCGGGCGGAGTGCCGTTCCAGCAGTTCCTCAGCTTCAGCCTCGGCTACGCCTGGGAGAGATGACATGCGCACTGTGAATCGGTGGACCCTCCTCGGCCTCTCGTGCCTCGGCGTCGCCGCCCTGGCCCAGGCCCCTGCTCCGGCGCCGGCGACCGCGCCGCAGCCGGCGGCGGCACCAGCAGCCCCCGGCCCCACGCAGGACGCGGCGGCGTCGCTGCTCAAGGTCTACGTGTTCCCGGCCAACAACCAGACGCCGGACCAGCAGGCCAAGGACAGCAACGACTGCTACGCCTGGGCCAAGCAGCAGACCGGAGTCGACCCCACCAATCCCACCGTCCCCCAGAAGGCGGACACCAGCCAGGCCGGCAAGGGGAGCGCGGTCCGGGGTGCGGCGAAGGGCGCGGCGGCCGGAGCGGCCATCGGTGCGATCACCGGCGATGCCGGCAAGGGCGCGGCGGTCGGCGCGACGGCGGGCGGCATGGGCGGTGTCGCCGGGAAGAAGGCGGCCAAGCAGCAGGCAGAAGCGCAGGCGAAGCAGCAGCAGCAGGCCGCCGTCAACTCGCAGATCGATTCCTTCAAGAAGGCGTACACCGCCTGCATGGAAGGAAAGAAGTACACCGTGAAGTGAGCGCGGCTATGGTGCGGACCTTCGCGCCTCGCGCACGGGAGGGTCGTCCATGATTCGCCGAGCAGTCCTTCGCTGGGCCGTGGTGGGTTCGCTGCTCGCAGTCACCGCGGTGCGCGCCGAGGATCAGCCCAAGAAGGTCGACATCAAGAACCTGAACTGCGAGGACTTCCTCGCGCTCCCCGACGACGTGCGTCCGGCCGTGGTGGCGTGGGTCCACGGGTACACGCGCGCAGGTGGCGAAAACTGGGTCTTCCAGGCCGGCGAGGGCAAGGCGTTCATCGGCACCGTCGAGGACAAGTGCAAGAAGGCCCCGAAGGCGAGCTTCCGCTACCAGGTCCTGGAGACTGCCAAGGAGCGCCAGGCAGCCGCGAAGAAGGCGAAGAAGTAGCTCACTGGGTCGTCCGGCCGAACTTGGAGCGGGCCGCCTTCTGACGGATCCGCTCCACCTCCTTGGGGTCGACGTTCTTCCGGATGAGGGTCTGAACCGCGTAGCGGACCTGGTGGTACTCGTCCGCGCACCCCTCGGCCCGATCGTCGGGGAGCTTCCCCAGCTCCTTCGCGAACGCGTAGCGCTTCGGGTCGGAGCCCCACGCCAGGCAGAGCACGTTGTAGAAGCGCTGCCGGTCGAGCCCGTGCACGTCGGCGAAGTCGTCCTCGCCGGGCTTCCGCGCCGAGTCGGTGTCGTACATGAAGGCGGCCGCCCGGAGCATGCGCTCGGCGAAGTCGCCGCCCAGCTGCGTCGCGGCGTAGGCCGCGACCTGATCCGCGGCGTCCTCCTCCCGCCCGAGCACCGGGACCGCCAGCACCGAGAAGACCGCGTGCGCCGTCTCGTGCAGCACGATGAACAGGAACGGGCCGATGACCGCCTGCTCCGGGGTGAGGTTGAACTTTCCGGAGCTGCTGGCGGTCTTCATGAAGTCGCGCACGAGCTCGTAACAGAAGGTGATGATGGCGGTGTCGCTGTCGTACCAGGCGTTGGCCTCGCCGCAGCTGGTTCCCTTCAGGGTCAGCGTCTTCGGGAGCTTGAGCGCGGAAAGCATCTCCGCGGCCCCTTCGAGGATCTTCCGCTCTCGCATCTTCGCCGCGATGGGAGCGAGATCCGTCTTGGTGGTGTCCTCGTAGACGACGCGGAAGCTGTGGGTCTTTCCCTGCGGCGCCTGCCCCGCGCCGAGAAGCGACATCAAGATGAGGGCGGGCATCGTGGTCATCCGGCGCCCTCCAGGGCACGAGAGAGAGCCTGCACCAGGAGGCCGGGCTCGAACGGCTTCTGCAGACAGGGCACGTCGCCCAGCCCGCGGCGGCGCAGCATCTGCGGCCCGTCGATTCGGCCGGTCACGAAGATCGCCGGAAGGTGGACGTGGTCCGCACGGAGCCGGTCCAGAAGGTCTGCCCCGCTCATGCCGGGGAGCATGATGTCGATCACCAGGCAGTCTGGCCGCGTCTCGGGGAGGGCGTGGAGCAGTTCCTCGGCAGTGGCGAACGAGGCCACCCGGACACCCTGGCCGCGGATCATCCGAGTGAGCGCCCGGCGGGCAGCCGGGTCGTCCTCGACGACGGCGACGATGGTCTCCGCGGAGGAACGCGAGGAGACCGTGCGACCCGCAGACATCCCGGCCCTCCGTTCGAGGTTCGGCCCACCCTAGGGAAAGACCGCTCGGTGCTGCTATACGACGTTGGTCTCATCTCCCACGGGGGCAGGGCAGGCGGATGCCAGCGTCGATGACCGCCTTCGAGCAGCCGGAGCTCTTCGAGCAGCAGCTCGCCGATCTCTCCGCCACCTTCGTCTCCGTCCCCGCCGATCAGGTCGACCAGCAGATCGACTGGGGACTCCAGCTCCTCCTGGAAGGTATGGGTATGGACCGGAGCTTCTTCGCCGAGCTGTCCTCGGACGGACAGCGGTACGAGGTCACCCACACCCAGGTGCGGGCCGGCATCCCGCCGATGGCGACCGGAAATCTCGCGGACCTGCTGCCCTGGTACAGCGAGGCTCTCAGCCGCGGTGACGTGCTGCGGTTCGAGCGGCTTCCCGAGGATCTCCCCGCAGATGCCCACGCCGACCGGAGCTACGTCACCCAAATGGGCATCCGCTCCCAGCTCACGGTCCCATTCCGGATCGGGGACCGGGTCATCGGGGCCATTGGCGTCGCCTCGTTCCGACGTGAGGTGCACTGGTCACCTCGCGTCGTTCGGTCGGTCCGCCTCATCGGCGAGGTTTTCGCCAACGCGCTCGCCCGGAAGCACGCGGCCACCGAGCAGGGCTTCCTGCGCGAGCAGCTGGCGCACACTGCCCGGGTGAACGCCACGGGCGAGGTGGTCGCCTCCATCGCCCACGAGGTGAACCAGCCGCTCTTCGCCATCGTGAGCAACGCACGCGCCGCCGAGACCCTGCTCTCCAGGAGAGAGCCGGATCTGGCGGAGATCGGCGCGGCGCTCGACGACATCGTCCAGGACGCCAACCGCGCGAGCGCGATCATCGCCCGGGTTCGCGCCTTCCTGCAGCGCAAGCCCACCGAGCACCTGCCGCTGGACCTGAACGCCGTGGTGGAGACGGTACGAACCTTTCTGGGGCCGGAGCTGGCACGACGGCGGGTGAAGCTCGAGGTGCAGCTGGGCGGCGCCCTGCCCACGGTGCTGGGCGACGCCGTGCAGCTCCAGCAAGTCCTGGTGAACCTCCTGATGAATGGCATCGACGCGATGGAGCCCGTTGCCCCCGCCGAGCGCCGCCTCTCCGTGAGGACCTCCGCGGACCGCGACGGCGTCCACCTCGAGGTCGTCGATGCAGGTCCCGGACTGGACCCCGAGATCCGGAGCCGCCTCTTCGAGCCCTTCTTCACCACCAAGCCCAGCGGGCTCGGGATGGGACTGGCCATCTGCCGTTCCATCGTCCAGGCGCACGGCGGCCACATCCGGGTGGCTCCTCGGCCCGGCCCGGGGACCACGATCCAGATCCGGCTCCCCGCCCGCTCCCTCTGAGCCGGCGGTCCACTATTCCCGACCGGCTCGCGGGGACTCCAGGCGCGGGCCGGTCCAGCAGCCGGCCCCGGAACCACCCTGCAGAGATCGCTGCCGGCCGGGCGACCCACGCAAGATTTGCGCGGGGTCATGATCGTCTCCACCCGACGTCCAGACATGGATGGCACTTCCCACTTCGGCATGCTTTCTGAATCCTCCATGCCGCGTGGACTTTGCGAGTTGCAGCGAGCTCCGGCCCTCGATCTGGATCGTCGACGACGATCCGGGCGTCCTGACGGCGCTCTCCAGGCTTCTCCGCGCCACCGCGTTTGACGTGGAGACTTTTCCCTCCGGGGAGGCCTGTCTGGAGCGGCTTGACCATGACCAGCCCCGCTGCCTGGTTCTCGATCTCGCGCTCCCGGACCTGTCCGGGCTCGACCTGCTGCATCTGCTCCAGACCCGTGGCATCGCCGTTCCGGTGGTGTTCATCAGCGGTGAGGCGGACGTCCAGACCAGCGTGACAGCGATGAAGGACGGGGCGATCGACTTGCTGGAGAAGCCGGTCGACTCCGATGCGTTTCTGACCGCAGTCATGCGGGGACTGGCGCAGGAGGCCCGCTGGCGCCGTGCGCGCGAGCGGATGGAGACCGCGGTGCGCCTCCTCGAGCGGCTGACCCGGCGCGAGCGAGAAGTCATGGCCCATGTCGCCCGTGGCCGGTCCAACAAGGAGATCGCCAGCGACATCGGCACGAGCGAGAAGACCGTCAAGGTCCACCGCGGCCGGGTCATGCACAAGCTGGGAGTGCGGTCGGCGGTCGACCTCTTCCATCTGACCGCGCGCGCGTCCGGGCTCGCTCCGGACTGATTCTTCCCGACCGGCCCGCGGGGACTCCGCCCGCGGGTCGGTCGGCCCCCTCCTGATGCCTACTTCGCCGCCGGCGCCTTGGGAGCCTTCTTCGTGGGCGTCTTCGGACCGGCCGGCTGGACCGACAGGGCCAGCGCCTCGGAGTACTTGGCGGTGATGGTGTCACCGACCTTCACGTCCTTCCAGCGCTCGGGGTGCTGCATCTGAACCTCGACGGTGTTCCCGCCGGACCCCTTGATGGTGGCGGTCTTCTTGTCCATGTCGATCGCCTCCACCGTCCCGTTCAGGGTCACGGTCCGGGCGACGACGCCCTCGGGCTTCTTGCCGGCCTCGGAGCGGTCGGTGGCGACAGCCTCGGTCGGCGCCGGCAGCGGCTTCGTCGGGTCGGCCTCGTTCACCTCGACCGCGAGCGCCTCCTGGTACTGGACGATGACATCGTCACCGACCTTCACCTGGGGCAGGTTCCGGGCCTGCTTGCCCACCACGAACGCATGGTCCTGTCCGTCGGGAGTGGTCAGCACGACGTGACGGGTCGCGACGTCGATGGACTTCACCGTCGCCTTGACCGTCTTGGTGTTCTTCTTGCTGTAGGTCGCCTTCGGCTTCTTGGCCGTGGTGTCCTGTGCCATCGCCGGGACGGCGAGCGCCAGGGCGGCGACCAGGACTGAGCTCATCAGACGCATCGATGGACCTCCTTCAGTGTTCTTGCGGCGGGGCCGCCTTGGGTTCGACGGGAGCCGGCGTCGGAGGTGGCGGGAGCTGCCAGCCCCCCCCGAGCGCACGGTACAGGGTGATGAAGGCCGTTGTCCTCTGTGCCCGGACGGAGGTCAGATTCAGCTCTGCCGGAAAGAGGAGGTTCTGGGTGGTGGTGACCTCGAGGTAGCTGGACACGCCCCCATAGAACCGGTCCGTCGCCAGAGTGACGGCATCGGTGAGGTTCGCCGCTTCCTCCTCGCGCTGCTGGACGATGCCGTCGAGCCGCTGCACGTCGGCGAGCGCATCGGCCACCTCGCGGAACGCGGTGAGCACGGTCGACTCGTAGGCGTTCTTCGCCGCCTCCCATTGCGCGGAGGCTGCCTCGGCCTGCCCGTGCAGTGCATCGCCCTGGAGGATGGGTGCCAGCCAGCTGACATTCGCGCCGGCGCTCCAGACACCCGACTTGGAGGGATTGAAGAGCTGGGTGAGGTCGGTGCTGGCGAACCCGGCGAGCGCCGTGAGGCTGAAGCGGGGGAAGAAGTCGGCCTTCGCGACGCCGATCCGTGCGTTCGCCGCAACCAGCTGCTGCTCCACCGAGAGCACGTCGGGGCGCCGCTCGATCAGCGACGAAGGCAGCCCCGCCGGGACGGGACCCGTCGCGTGCATGCCGGGCGCCGCCTTCGAGCGGGGAATGGGTCCGGGTACCCGGCCGAGGAGCAGGGAGAGGAGGTTCTCCTGCCGGACGATGAGCCGCTCGGTGTCGAGCGCCACCGCCTGGGCGTCGTTCACCTGCGCCTTCCCGGTGCTGACCTGGAGCTTGTTGCCGGTGCCACCCGTCAGGCGATCCGTGTAGAGCTGGAGGGTGCGCTGGTAGTTCTTGACCGTGCGCTGGGCCACGTCGAGCTGTGCGTCGAGCTGCCGGAGCTGCACGTAGGCAGAGGCCACGTCCGCCACCAGGCTGACCGTGGTTGCCCGCCGTCCCTGCTCGCTGGCGAGGTACTCCGCGACCGCGGCCTCGGTGCCCCGGCGGATCCGACCCCAGACATCCACCTCCCAGGAGATCTGCGCGTCGACGGAGAACAGCGCGCCCGAGGTGGGGTTCTCGGTTGGGAAGCTGATGTTTCCGCGGCCGTATCCCGCGGCGGCGTTGGCGCCGATGGCCGGAAGGATCTGCGCCTTCTGGATGCGCGCCAGCGCCCGGGCCTGCTCGACGCGGGCGACCGCGGTCCGGAGATCGCGGTTGTTCTGGACCGCCTCGCCGATGAGCGAGAGCAGCTCGGGGTCCTTGAACACGTTCCACCACGGCAGGTCGGCGATGGTCGCCGCCTCCTGCGTGGGTGGCGTGTCCCGGTACTGCGCCGGCGTGGGCACCACCGGACGCTGGTAGTCCGGTCCCATGAGGCAGCTGGTGGTCACGAGCGCCAGGCTCACTGCCAGGAGCGCTCGCCTCACGGGTGCTCACCCTTGGCGACGGCGGTCGCTCCTCCACCGTGTGCGGCCGCTGGCGCGGGATGGGCTCCGCCCTTCTTGCCTCCCGCGAGCTTCTCCACGACGACGAAGAGCACCGGGACGATGAAGATGCCAAGGGCGGTCACCATCGACATCCCGGCAATGACCGCCGTGCCGAGGATCCGCCGCGAGGCCGCGCCGGCGCCGGCCGCGATCCACAGCGGAACGCAGCCGAGGATGAACGCAAAGGAGGTCATGAGGATCGGTCTCAGCCGGAGCCGCGCTCCCTCGAGCGCCGCCTCCACCAGCTCCTTCCCCTCCTTCTCGTGCTGCATCTTGGCGAACTCGACGATGAGGATGGCGTTCTTCGCCGCGAGGCCGATGAGCATCACCAGGCCGATCTGCCCGTAGACATCGAAGTCGAAGCTGCGAGCCATCAGCCCGATGAAGGCCCCCATCACCGCGATGGGCGTGCTGAGCAGAACGCTGAAGGGGAGCGACCAGCTCTCGTACAGCGCGGCCAGGATGAGGAAGACGAACACCAGCGCCAGGCCGAACACCGCCAGCGTCCCGCCCTCGGATGCCTTTTCCTGGTACGAGAGGTTGGTCCAGGCGTAGCCCATCTCCTGCGGCTGCGTCTGCGCGAAGACCTCCTCGAAGGCCTTGAGCGCCTGGCCCGAGCTGTAGCCCGGGGCGACCGTTCCCAGCAGCTCGGCCGAGCGGAAGAGGTTGAAGCGGACGGTGTACTCCGGGCCGCTCACGTTCTTCACCGTCACCAGCGTCGACAGGGGCACCATGTCGCCCGCCTTGTTGCGGACGTAGAAGCGCTTGATGTCGTCGGCGTTCACCCGCGCGCTGCCCTCGGCCTGGAGGTAGACCTTCCACTGCCGTCCGAACCGGGTGAAGTCGTTCAGGTAGCTACCGCCGAGGAAGGCCTGCATGGCGCCGTAGACGTCGGTCAGCGCCACGCCCTGCTTGAGGACCTTGTCCTTGTCCACCTCGACGAAGATCTGCGGCACCGCCGGCGAGAAGTTGGCGGTCACCGCCTGGAACTCGGGGCGCTTTCGGGCCGCGGCCAGGAACTTGTTCACGTTTCCCGCCAGGAACTCCACCGTTCCTCCGGAGCGGTCCTGCAGCATCATGTTCGCTCCGCCGGCGGTCCCGATGCCGGGGATGGCCGGAGGCTGGAAGGCGAAGACCCGAGCCTCGGGAAGCTTGGAGAAGGCGATGTTGAGCGCCCGGACGATTCCCGCGGCGGACTCGTTCTCGTGCTTTCGCTCGGACCACTCGTTGAAGGCGATGAACACCGTTCCCAGGTAGCTGGAGGCGGTGTTGGTCAGGATGTTGAATCCGCTGACCACCGTGTAGCTGCGGATGCCGGGGGTCTTGGCGAGGATCTCCTCTACCTTCTTGCCCAGCTCGCGGGTCCGCTGCAGCGAGGCCGCGTCAGGCAGCTGGATCGCCGCGAGGGCGTAGCCCTGGTCCTCGGTGGGCACGAACCCAGTGGGGATCTTCGATCCGGTGAAGCCGGCGATGACGGCCACCAGGCCGAGCAGGCCCATCGACAGCACCGTCTTCCGGACCAGGCCAGCGCTGATCTTCACGTAGCCGCCGGTCATCCGGTCGAACCGGACGTTGAACCACTTGCCGAACCGGACCATCAGGCCCGTCTGCCCATGCTTCGACTTCAGCAGCATGGCCGACAGCGCCGGGCTCAGGGTCAACGCGTTGAACGCCGAGATCAGCACCGAGATGGCGATGGTCAGGGCGAACTGCTGGTACAGCCGCCCGGTGATGCCCGGGATGAAGGCCACCGGGATGAAGACCGAGGAGAGCACCAGCGCGATGCCGACGACCGGCCCGCTCACCTCCTGCATCGCCTTCAGCGTCGCCTCCCTCGGCGCGAGCCCCTTCTCGATGTGGTGCTCGACCGCCTCCACCACCACGATCGCGTCGTCGACCACCAGGCCAATGGCCAGGATGAGTCCGAAGAGCGAGAGGGTGTTCAGCGAGAACCCGAGCATCGGGAACACGGCGAAGGTCCCGACCAGCGAGACCGGCACCGCCAGCAGTGGGATGAGGGTGGCTCGCCAGCTCTGGAGAAAGATGAAGACCACGATGATGACCAGCACCATCGCCTCGAATAGGGTCTTCACGATCTCGTGCATCCCCTCGATGATCGGCAGGGTGGTGTCGAGCGCCACCTCGTACTCGAGGCCCTGGGGGAACTTCCTCTTGACCTCGGCCATGGTGGCCTTGATCCCCTCGCCGACCGTGAGCGCGTTCGAGCCCGGTGTCTGGAAGATGGCGATCACCCCACCCGCCTTGCCGTTGTAGCGGCCCTCCTGCTGGTAGGTCAGCGAGCCCAGCTCGATCCGTGCCACGTCCTTGAGCTTCACCTGCGAGCCGTCCGGGTTGGCCCGGACCACGATCTCCCCGAACTCCTCCGGAGTGATCAGCCGCCCCTGGGCGCGCACGGCGTAGGTGAACTGCTGGCCGGAGGGTGCCGGCTCCGCTCCGATCTGGCCGGAGGGGTTCACCACGTTCTGCGCCTTCACCGCGTTCTGGATCTCGGCGACGGTGAGGTTCAGGCGGGTCAGCGTGTCCGGGTTCACCCAGATCCGCATCGCGTAGTCCGAGGACCCGAAGAGGACCACGTCCCCGACGCCCGGAACCCGCTTCAGCGCATCGACGATGTTGATGGTGGCGTAGTTGCCGAGGAACCGGCTGTCGTAGCGATTGTCGGGAGAGAAGAGCGAGACGATGATCAGCGGGAACGGCAGCTTCTTCTTGACCGTCACCCCGTAGTTCTTGACCTCCTGGGGGAGCACCGCCTGCGCCTGGCTGTAGCGGTTCTGGACCAGGACGTTGTCGATGTCGACGTTCGTCCCCAGCGCAAAGGTGACGGTCTGGGTGAGCGTCCCGTCGTTCCCGTTGGTGGACTGGAGGTACAGCATGTTGTCCACGCCGTTCATCTGCTGCTCGATGGGCGTGGCCACCGACTGCTCGACCGTGAGGGCGTCGGCGCCGGTATAGGTGGTGGTCAGCTGGATCTGCGGCGGGACGATCTCCGGGAACTGAGCGATCGGCAGGCGCAAAGCCGCCGCCGCGCCACCGATCACCATGACGATCGAGATGACGATGGCGACGATGGGACGACGGACGAAGATCGCGGAGATCAAGAGCTCAGCCCCCCGCGTCCACCGCCGGGGCCGCCGGAGCGCTCGGCTTCTGCGCCGCCTGAGCGGCCTGACCCGCCGCCGACGGATCTGGCTGGGCGACCACCTTCTGCCCCTCGGCCACCTTCTGCGCTCCCTGGGTGATGACCCGGTCGCCCGCGGTCACGCCCTTGGTGATGGCCCACAGCTGGCTGGCGCGCGGGCCCACCTCGACGGTGCGAACCTGGACCGTGTCGTCCGGCCCCACGACCGCGACGGTGAAGGTTCCCTGGAGCTCCTTCACCGCGCCCTCGGGGACCACCACCATCGGCTTTCCCTCGCTGGGGCGCGGCACCCGGACCCGGCCGTACTGCCCGGGGCGCAGGATGCGCTCGGGGTTGGGGAAGACCGACTGCACCTGGATGGTGCCGGTGCCCTTCTCCACCTCCCGGCCCACCGAGATGAACCACCCCTTGTGCGGGTACACCGACCCGTCCGCGAGAACGAGGTCGAGGACCTCCCGGTCGGTCCCGGCATCGAGCGGGTCCAGCTTCTCCAGCGCGGCCGCTCGCGAGGCCACTCGCATGTACTGCGCCTCGCTGATCGGGAAGGTCACCCGCATCGGGTCCAGCTGCGAGACGGTGGTCAGCAAGGTCGGATCACTCTGCCCGACGAGGTTTCCGACCCGGACCAGCGCCGTCCCGGCCACACCGTCCACCGGGGACGTGATCCGGCAGTAGCCGAGGTTCAGCTGCGCCTCGTCGAGGGCCGACTTCGCCGAGTCGACGGTGGCCATCGCCGCGCGTTGCTGGGCGACCGCGTCGTCCAGGTCCTGCTGGCTCACCGCCTGCTTCGCCGCCAGCGGCCGGTAACGGTCGGCCGTCACCTTGGCCTGTCCGTAGCTGGCCTGCGCCCGGGCGAGGGCTCCCTTCGCCTTGCCAACCGCCGCGATGTACTCGGATGGGTCGATGGTGAAGAGCAGCTGCCCCTTCTTGACGAACGCGCCGTCCTGGTAGTCCTGCGTCTTGAGGAAGCCCTTCACCCGCGCGCGAATCTCGGCGTTCACGTAGCCGTCGATGGTTCCGACGAACTCCGCCGTGAGGCTGAGGTCCTGCTGCACCGCCGGCGCGACCAGGACGGTCGGCGGAGGAAGTGGCGGCGGCGGCTTCTTGCAGCCAGCGGCCAGCCCGAGCGCTGCCAGGGCGCCCGCGATGACCGACAAGGTGACGCCTCTCCGCCCCATGCTCCCTCCTCGTGTAGGTCCCCGAGGGGGTCGAGTTATCGACATCCCCGGGGTCTGTCGAGTACGACCTAGGGGCATCAGGCCCGGTTTCAGCGAGCCGGCTGGGCAGCCGGTTGCGGCGTGGCCGCTGGCTGGGCCACGGGCGTGTCGACCACCGGCGGGGTGTAGTCCGCTGCGGTCAGGGCGATCTCGATCCGGCGGTTCTGGCTCCGGCCGTCCGGGGTGTCGTTCCCGGCCAGCGGCCGGTACTCGGAGAATCCAGCCGCGCCGAGCATCTTCGGGTCCACTCCCTTCGTCTGGAGGTACCGGACCACGCTCACCGCACGCTCGGTGGACAGGTCCCAGTTGTCCTTGAAGTGTCCCTTGCTCGCGACCGGCACGTTGTCGGTGTAGCCCGCGACGATCACGGTCTTGCCCTGGAGACCCTGGAAGGCCTTGGCCACCGCGTCGAGTGCCTCACGTCCCTGCTTGTTGATGGCCGCTGACCCCGAAGGAAAGACCACCTTGTCCTTGAGCTTGACGGTCATCTTTCCCTTGAGCTCGGAAAGCTCGACCTGCCCGCTTTTGATCTGGTCGTTCAGGGAGCCCGCCAGCTCCTCGTACTGCTTGCTCTTGCTCTCCAGCTCCCCCTTCTCCTGCGTCAGCTGGGTGGTGGACTGCGTCAGCTGGGTGTTCTGGGTCTGGAGATCCGAGACCTGCTTCTGGAGCGTCGTGGTCTTCGCCTGCTCGTCCTGGAACTGCTTCTTGTAGTTCGCGGCGTCCTTCTGGGCGGCGGCGAACTCGTCTTTCGAGACGCCACACGCGGCCAGCAGCAACCCCATCCCGATTGCACCGATGACACGGTTCGACATGCGTCCTCCCTTGGGGGCGCAAGTCGATGCACTCACGAGGGAGTCCGGGCAATGAGACCAAGGTCCCAGGAGCCGTCGTCCCACCTCGAAGGACGCCGCCTGCCGACGGGTCAGCGGCGGGCCACCGCCGCACCCGGGGTCGCCTTCGGGACCGCCACGACGCCGTAGACGAACGCCCCGAGCGCACCCCCGATGATCGGAGCGACCCAGAACATCCAGAGCTGCTCCAGCGCCCACCCCCCCCCCACCAGCGCAGGTCCCGTGCTCCGCGCCGGGTTCACCGACGTGTTGGTGACGGGGATGGAGACGAGGTGGATGAGCGTGAGGCAGAGACCGATGGCGATGGGAGCGAAGCCCTTCGGCGCCCGCTCGTCCGTCGCGCCCATGATGACGAACAGGAACGCCGCGGTCATCACGACCTCGGTGACGAACCCGGCGCCCATCGAGTACAGGCCCGGCGAGTGCGGCCCGTAGCCGTTGCTCGCCAACCCGCCGGCGGTGGAGAAGCCCGCCTTCCCGCTGGCGATGAAGTACAGCGTGCCAGCCGCGATCGCGCCGCCCACCACCTGGGCGACGATGTACGCGGGTAGCTCGGACGCCTTGAACCTGCCGCCCACCACGAGGCCTACCGACACCGCCGGGTTCAGATGGCAACCGGAGACGTGCCCGATGGCGAAGGCCATGGTGAGCACGGTGAGCCCGAAGGCCAGCGCCACGCCAAGGAGGCCGATGCCCACCCCGGGGAAGGCGGCGGCGAGTACGGCGCTGCCGCAGCCTCCGAGCACGAGCCAGAACGTCCCGAAAAGCTCCGCCGTTGCGCGCTGCCAGAGAGGCATGTTCCTACCCCCGTGCTGGAAGTCGGGAGCCGTGTAGCACGTCGCCAGAGGCGGCGTCGCCCGTGAAAACGCGGACGAAGGTCCAACACGGCCCCGTGAAGCCCGCTGCCACGCGGCGTCAACGGACCGGGGAGACGCCGCCCGGCCGCGGCCCGCCGATGGCAGGTACACTGCCTGGCCGATGGACCAGTCCCGGGGTGACTTCGACCGCGAGTGGACCGAGATCCTCGCCGAGGTCCGCGTCGCGCTCCCCGGCGTGCAGCTGCTCTTCGGCTTCCTGCTCGCCGCTCCGTTCACCGACGGCTTCCACCAGATGCACGGCCTCCTCCGCGACAGCTACTTCGCCTGCTTCCTCTTCACGACCGGGTCCTGTGCGTTCCTCATCGCTCCGTCCGTCTACCACCGGCTCCACTGGCGCCGGGACGTCGTCGACAAGGAGCTGATGCTCCGCACCTGCAACCTGCTCGCGATCGTCGGCATCGTCCTGCTCGCGCTGGCGATGAGCAGCGCCGTGTACGTCATCAGCGCGACCATCGCCGGCCGCGAGCTGGCGGTGGCGGTCACCGTGGTCTCGGCGTTCGCGTTCGGCTTGCTCTGGTTCGCCCTCCCGCTCCTCCGCCGGAGCGCCGAGCACCGGCGCTGAGTCGTGAGATAGAACCACGCCATGGAATTGCACCTGCCGGTCGTCATCGGCCTGATGGTCGCGGCCTTGGTCCTCGCGATCGGCGCCAAACGCGCGCACCTGCCGTACAACGTCGCGCTGGTCGTCGGAGGCATGCTCATCACCCTGAGCCATGTCCTCCCCGAGGCGCCGCACCTCGAGCCGGAGGTGGTCTTCCTCGTCTGTCTCCCGGCGCTCCTCTTCGAGGGCGGGTTCACCGCCCACCTCGACTCGATCCGCGCGAACCTCGTTCCCATCGCGCTCCTCGCAACCGTGGGCGTGCTGGTTGCCATCGGCGCGACCGGCGGAGCGCTCCACGTCGCGCTGGATCTCCCCTGGGGCCCGGCGATCCTCCTCGGCTGCATCCTCGCCGTCACCGACACCGTCTCCATTCTCTTCGCCTTCCGCCGCGCCGCGGTGCCGGGCCGGCTCTCGGCCATCGTGCTCGGCGAGAGCCTCTTCAACGACGGGACCGCGCTGGTCGCCTACGCGGCCATCTCCTCCGTCGTCGTCGCCGGGAGCACCGTGGCCGTGCCGCTCCTCACGGCAAAGGTCATCCTCGCCACCGTCGGAGGGCTCGCAGTGGGTCTGGCGCTGGGCACGGTGGGCAGCTTCGTCATCCGCCGGACCGAGGACCCGCTGGCGGAGATCATGGCCACCACCGCGCTGGCCTTCGCCGCGTTCGTCGGAGCCGAGGAGCTCCATGTCTCGGGCGCGATCGCCGGGGTCACCGCCGGGCTCACCGTGGGAGCCACCGCCCGGCGGACGCTGTCCCCCAGCAGCCAAATCGCGATCCAGTCCTTCTGGGAGTACATGGCCTTCGGGGTCAACACCTTCCTCTTCCTCCTGGTGGGCCTCTCCAGCAATCCGGCGACGCTCATCGCATCCGCGCCCCAGACGGCCATCGCCGTGGCGTGCGTCTTCGCCGGACGCGCCGCGGCCATCTACCTGCCCCTCTTCCTCCTCGGCCACGTTCGCCGCTCGCAGGCCGTCCCTCCCCGGTGGCAACACGTGTTCGTGCTCGGGAACATCAAGGGCGCCCTGTCGATCGCGCTGGCGCTCGGCCTGCCGAAGAACACGCCCTACCGTCCCCTGCTGGTGGAGGTGGCGTTCGGCGTCACCTTCATCTCCCTGGTGGCGCAGGGCCTGCTGCTCGGGCGGGTGCTGGACTGGCTCAAGCTCACCCGCAGGGACCCGCTGGCGTCCGCCGTCTCCGAGCAGCAGGCGAAGCTGGTCACCGCGCGCGCGGCCCGGGCCGAGCTGGACAGCCTCCTCGCGAGTGGCATGGTGCCGCGCATGGCGTACGAGCGACTCCGGAGCGAGTACCAGGTCACAATCGCCGAGGCGGAACGAGAGATCCGCCGCATCCAGGAGCGCAACCTCGCGCAGGGCGCGCGACTTCTCATCGCCGTCCGCCGCCGGCTGCTCGACGCGGAGCGCGCGGCACTCTCCGCGGCCGAGCGAACCGGCTTGATCGATCCGGAGGTGGCCGAGCGCCACCTCCTCCGCCTCGACGAGCGAACCCTCGGTCTCGAGCGCCTCCTTCACGACACGGGAGAGTCCGACATCCGACCGGCCCGGGAGAGCGCCCGATGAGGATCCTCATTGCGGGTGGAGGCCGCGTGGGCGGGGTGCTGGCGGCGAAGCTGGTCGGCGAGAAGCACCAGGTCACCGTCGTGGAGCGAGACCGGGCGGTGAGCGACCGCCTCTTCGAGGAGGTCGGCGCCCTGGTCGTGTGTGGCGACGCCATGGAACCCCAGGTCCTCGAGTCCGCCGGCATCGTGGGAGCGGACGTCGCGTGCGCGGTGCTGCCCCGGGACGCGGACAACCTGGCCTTCGCGATGCTGGTCCGGGCCGTTGGCGGGGCCCGCACCATGGTCCGGATGCTCGACCCCAGCTACCGGTCCGCGTACCTGCTCGCCGGCGTGCGGGACATCATCGCCGAGGCCGAGGTTGTCGTGGCGAAGATGACCACCGCCATCGACTTCCCCCAGATCGCCGGGTCGCTTCCCCTCGCCGCCGGCGACGCCGTCCTGTTCGAGGTGGTGATCAAGCCCCGGGCGGTGGTGTCCGGACGGACCGTTGCCCAGGTCCGGGCAGATCCCGAGTTCCCGAAGGAGTGCGTGTTCATCGGCTTCCTCGACGCGGAAGGGAAGATCGCGCTGCCCGACGGAGCCACCGCGCTCCGTCCAGGGGCGACTGCCCTCCTCGTCACCAAGCGAGACGCTCTCGCGCAGGCGGTGGAGGTCCTCACCCGCGAACCGGTGGTCCAGGACCCCGCCACCCAGGTCATCGATGCGCTCCGCAAAGTCGACTTCCTCGCTCCCCTCGACGATGCGGGGATCGAGCGGATCGCCCAGGGCATCGTCGTGCGCACCGAGCGCGCGGGCCAGGTCCTCTTCCGTCGCGGTGATCCGGGCGAGACCTTCTACATCGTGCTCTCGGGCGAGGTGATCCTCGAGGCCGACGACCGGGCGGTGGTGGAGCACGTCCGCCCGGGCGGCTTCTTCGGCGAGATCGCAATCCTCACCGGGCAGCCGCGGTCCACCAGCGCCGTCGTCCATCGGGATGCCCAGCTCGCGGAGATCGGCCGGGACGAGTTCCAGGAGGTGGTGATGGCGAACCCCAGCGTCGCGGTGGGGATGAGCCGGATCCTCGGCCAGCGGCTGGCCAACTCGGCGCGACCTCCTGCCCCGAGGAAGCGCAAGCTCTTCGGCCGCTGACCCCGGGTCTCGGGTATTAGTCCATGTCCAGGGTGCGGAACTGACCCTGCCCGTCCATCGCCGTGCCCCAGACCTTGTGCGAGGCCTGGTGCTCTGACATGCCGAAGCTCATCACGGTGCCGATGCCCAGGTCGTAGTCGCGCACCGACTCGAGCGCGTCGACCAGCTTCTCGGTGTCGAGCTCGCGGCCTGCGCGGCGGAGGCCCTCGGCCAGGAGCTGCGAGGCCACGTACCCCTCGAGCGAGATGAAGTCCGGGTGCTGGTCGGGGTGGAACTTCTTCAGCGCGTCGCGGTAGCGAATGACGCCCGTGGCCGCCGCGTCGTAGTGGGGCACCACCTGGGTGACGATGACGCCGTCCGCGTAGGTCGGCCCCACCTCCTTGAGGCCCTCGGCCAGCGCATTGCTCCCCACGAAGGACACGTTCAGGAACAGCGGGGTCACGCCGGCGTCCTTCACCTTCTGGATGAAGCGGGCCGAGGCCTTGTAAGTCCCGACCATGATGACTGCCTTCACCGGGTGCCGCTGCACCACCGTCTCCTGCCCCCGCGGGCCGCGCGACGAGACGGTGGCCTGGTCGTAGCGCACCAGCGCCTTGACCGCGGCGTCCACGTCCACGGTGTTCCGCTCGTAGTTGACCCGGAGCAGATCCACGTCGCTCTGACCCGTCTTGCGCAGCATCTTCGTGGCCCCGTCGTAGCCCGCGTCCCCGTACGCGTCGTGCTGGGCGAAGACGACGATCGACCGCGGCTCGATGCGCTTCACGTTCAGGAGGTAGTGCATCATCTTCGCGGTCTCGTCGCCGTAGCTGGCGCGGTAGTTGAAGACGTAGCGATCCGGCGGATCCTTGCGGAGCAGGCCCGAGCCGGTGAACGCTCCGAAGAACAGCATCTTGTTCTTCACCGCGAAGGGCACCGTCAGCTGCGCCGTTGGCGTCCCCACGTTGCCGATGACCCCGAACACGCCGCGCTGCTCGAGCAGCTCGGTCATGTTCTCCAGCGCGCGGTTCCCCTCGTAGCCATCGTCCAGCGCGACCAGACGGAGCTTCCTGCCCCCCACACCGCCGGTCTCGTTCACCTGTGCGAAGCCGGTCTCGATCCCCAGCTTCATGCGGGTCCCCAGCTCCTGCGACGGGCCGGAGAACGCGGCCGTCATCCCCATCAAAATCTCCTGATCCGTGACCCCGCGAACCGCACGCGCCACCATGGCCGGGACGGCCGCGCTCGAGGCGGCGGCCGGGGTCCTCGACTCGCCCGACCGCGCGAGCCAGGCCAGGCCCGCGCCGAGCACCAGCGCCAGGACCATCAGCCCCGCGGCATACGGCCAGCGCGGTATCGTCCGCACCCTTGCCGTCTGCTTCTGCGCGGGCCCGAGGCTGAAGCGGCTGAGGGTCGAGTGCGCGCTGGTCACCAGCTTCGAGGTCTGCGCGCTGAGGTCGGGGAGCGTGCTCACCTGACCGCCGTTCTTCAGCTGGTGCTCGATCACCGAGGTGATCTGCTTCCGGTCATCGCCGAAGGCCTCGTTCAGCGCCGCACCAATCTCCCGGTCGGCCACCCTCGGCGGATGGCGCTCGAGGTACGCCTCCAGCTCGGCCTGGAGCTCGGCGGCCGTGGCGTAGCGGTCCTGCGGCTTCACCTGCAGCGCCTTCATGCAGATCTGCTCGAGCTTCTGCGGCACCTCGGGGACGAGCTGGCGGAGCGGCTCGATCTGTCCCTCGATCGCCCGCTGCAACCGGTCGGTCGAGCCGAGGTGCTTCCACATCCGGCGGCCGACCAGCGTCTCCCAGAGGAGCACGCCCACCGAGTAGATGTCCGCCCGGCGGTCGACGTGACCGCTGTCGGTGAACGCCTCGGGCGCCATGTAGCCGGTCTTCCCCTTCACCACCCCGGCGCGGGTCTGCGTCCCGGAGTCGAGCGCCTTCGCCACGCCGAAGTCGACCAGCTTCACTCGCCCGTCGTAGCCGAGGAGGATGTTGCTCGGCGTGACGTCGCGGTGCACGACGTTGAGCGGCTTGCCGTCGTAGTCCTTCAGCTCGTGGGCGTAGTGCAGCCCGGAGAGCACGTGCACCAGGACCTGAAGCTGCAGCCGCGGTGGGAACAGCCGCGCGGCCTCCGTGGACCGACGTGCAGTTTCGAGCGTCTGCCCGTCCACGTACTCCATGGCGAGGTAGTAGCGACCGTCGTCCTCGCCGACGTCGTAGGTCTGCACCACGTGCGGATGATTGAGCCGCGCGGCGAGACGGGCCTCGGCGAGGAACATCTGACGGAACTCCTGCTCCTCGGCCAGATCGGCGCGGAGCAGCTTGATG
>CAZDSB010000313.1:0-7617 GCA_964507515.1 uncultured Myxococcaceae bacterium | reverse complement strand
TCCCGGGGGCAAGCTGCTCAACCTCGACCGGATGCTCCTGAACAGCCCGGCGTTCGCCCAGGCCTGGAACACCATGTTCGGGACCATCCGCGGAAAGCTCGCCGTGCCGGCCAAGCTCCGCGAGACGGCGATCCTGTACATCGGCGTCCTCAACAGGGCCGAGTACGAGTGGTTCCAGCACGAGGGCGAGTACCTCAAGGCGGGCGGAACCAAGGAGCAGCTCGCAGCGCTCAAGAAGGGTGCGGCGGCGCTGAAGGACACCAAGCACTTCGAGGAGTCGGAGCTCGCCACCCTCGCGCTCACCTACGAGATGAGCCACGACATCGCCGTCAAGCCCGCAACGATGAAGCGGATCCGCGCGGTGCTCCCCGACGACCAGGTCGTCGAGCTCATCGGCATCATCTCCGGCTACAACATGGTCTCCCGTTTCGTGGTCGCCACCGGCCTCGAGCCCGAGGCGACCTGACGGCGGTATCGTCGCCCGCGTGGAGACCCTCCGGGTGGCAGTGCTCGGCGCCGGCCCGCGGGCCTCTCGACGGCCCTGGCCGTCGCCCGCGCCGGGCATCGGGTCTTCCTCGTGGACCGGGATCCGATGGAGGTGACGTCCGGCGAGGACGCCTTCCGCTGGCCCCGCAAGGGCGTCACCCACTTCTCCGGGCGTCGGCTCAGCGCAGGTCCAGCACCGGCCAGTGGTACGCCCGGGCGATCGACCGGAGGCGCATGTCCGGGTTCACCGCCGTCGGCCGTCCCACCATCGCCAGCATCGCGTAGTCGCTGAAGCTGTCCGAGTACGCGAAGCTCTGGTCCAGCTTCAGCTGGTGCTTCACGCAGTACTCGCGGATGGCGTGCGCCTTGTTCGCGCCCTCGATGATGGGCGGGATGACCTTGCCCGTCGCCACGCCGCCCACGAACTGCATCTTGTTGGCAATGACGTCGTCCGCTCGCAGATGCCGGGCCAGGGGCAGGATCGTGAAGTCGAGCGCGCCGGTGATGAGGACGATGCGGCACCCGGCCCGCCGCGCCTCATCGATGAGGTCCTGCGCCTTGGGGAAGATGGCTTCCTTGAGCACGTCCTCGAACAGGTCCTCACCGAGCACCACCAGCCGATCTTCGGACAGCCCCTCGTAAGCCCGGTAGAAGTACTCGTTGAAGACCTTCCGGTTGAGGAGATCCAGCCCCGCGTAGACCGGGATCTGCGCCACCGTCGCGAGCGTCCGCGCCGCGATTCCCGTGAGCGAGCCGCGGTTCATCGCGTAGTACGCGTAGGTGTGGACGATGTTCGTCCGGACCAGCGTTCCGTCGACGTCGTAGAAAGCCGCCTTGGCGCTCATAGCCAGCCTCGGGCCTGATACCACGTGGCGCTCCGCGCAATCGAGGTGCGCGCGTCGATCCGGGGCACCCAGCCCAGCCGCTCCCGCGCCTTGTCTCCGCTGCACGTCCACGCCGGCGCGAGCAGCTGTCGCGCGAGCTTCCGGTTCAGCGGCAGGTGCCTCCCGGTCAGCGTGCTGAATACGTCCGCCATCGCCGCCAGCGCTCGCAGTCGCCGGGGCGAGAGCCGCAGCGTCCGCGTCCGCACCCCGAGCACCTCGGCCCCGAGCGTCTGGATCTCCTCGAGCGTCGTCTCGTCCGGCCCCGGGGCGAAGAACGCCTCGCCCACCGCCTCCCGCCGGGTCGCGAGGAGCAGCAGCAGCTCGACCACGTCGTCCACGTCCACCACCGAGAGCGGACGCGGCCCGCCCCCGACCTCGAGCCGGATGCCGCGCTTCACCAGCCGGAAGAAGACCAGGTTCTCGCGATCGCCGGGTCCGAGGATCCGCGGCGGTCGGGCCACGGTCACCTCGAGCCCCTCCGTCCCGAGGGCGATCCGCTCCGCCTCGGCCTTGCTCTCGCCGTACCACTCCTCGGGGGCGAAGGGGTCCGTCTCCACATGGGGCCGCTCGGGCGTCGAGGGCCCCACCGCCGCCAGCGAGCCCGCCAGCACCAGCCGCCGCGCCCCGGCCCGGAGCATCGTGTCACACACGGTGCGAGTACCCTCGGCGTTCACCCGGAAGAAGGCCGACCGCTCGGGGGCGCGCCGCAGACCCGCGAGATGAAAGACCACCTCTGCCCCCTCGAGGGCCCGCCCGAGGGAGCCAGGGTCGGTCACGTCTCCCGAGACCCGCTGCACGCCCGTCCCGTCGAGGCTCGACGTGTCGCTCCCGGGACGCGCCATCGCCCGGACGCGGTGCCCGTCGGCCACCAGCCGCCGGCTCAGGGCACTGCCCAGGAAGCCATTTGCACCGGTGATCAAGGCGTCCATGTCAGAGGGGGTTTCCAGGATTTTCAGAGGGGGAAACGCGCTGCACGGGTGTTTTCTCCTCTGAAACCTGATATCCGCGCTGCCTTGGCTTCGTCGGAACGAAGCCATCGACTCGTCGACGAGCCGTACAACATCCCCTGGAAGAGGGGGAGGGAGAACCCAACCGAATGGCCGCCAAGAAGCCCGCGAAGAAGACGGGGAAGAAGTCTGGAGCGAAGCGCAAGCCGAACGCCGCCTTCATGAAGGAGCTGCAGCCGTCCGAGGACCTCGCGCAGGTCGTCGGTAACAAGCCGATTCCTCGCACCGAGGTGGTCAAGAAGCTCTGGGCTTACATCCGCAAGAACAATCTCCAGGATGCAAAGGAGAGGCGGATGATCAACGCCGACGACAAGCTGAAGCCGGTCTTCGGTGGCAAGAAGCAGGTCTCGATGTTCGAGATGACCAAGCTGGTCAACAAGCACCTGAGCTGACGTTCCTCGCCGGGGCACTGTCCTCGGCTTCCCCGGGGCTCCGTGGTCGGATGCGATCACGGGGCCCTTCGTCCGTCCGGAGCTCCGGTCGCCCATCTCCGGGCTCGGACGCCGCGGCGGTCTCGCCCGGGCGGGCGCCATGGCCCACCCGCTGCAGCCGGGGGGTGCCATGGCCGTCGGCCCGGTTTCCTCCGCCTCACACGGACCCCCTGCTCTGCCCGCGGACGCGGCGAGCTGGACGGTGCGCGCCGGAGACACGCTCTCGGGCATCGCGTGGCAGCTCCAGCGGCAGGGCGTGCCCGGGACGATCGCCGAGCTGGTGCGCGCCCTCGCCCGGCTCAACGGCCTCTCCAGACCGGACCATCTCGAGGTGGGTCAGGTCCTGACGCTTCCGGCAGGTCCCCGCGGCGGGTCCGCGGACGAGGATGTCGTGTCGCTGCTCGAGCGTGGCGCCCGCTCCGTCTCGGGAGCGATCCGCACGCGCTTCGACGAGCCGCGCACGCGCCTCGAGAACACGCTGCTCCGCTGGGTCCACCGTCTTCCTTCCCAGCCCGCGGCGGCCCCAGGCGCGAGTGGCACGCCGCTGTTCCGCCAGGGCGACCCGGCCTGGCGGACCGAGCGCCTCGGCGTCTCGGGAGAGGGGCCCACCCTCGGCCAGGCCGGATGTGCGCTCACGGCCTGCGCGATGGCGCTGAGCCGCGTCGGCGGCACGGTGCTCACCCCCGACGCGCTGCTTCGCCACCTCCGCGCCTCCGGCGGATTCCAGGGACCGCTCCTCGACTGGAGCGCCGCCGGCTCGGCGATCCCCGGCGGAACGTGCGCGACCGCGGGAGCGCTCGACCGTGAACAGCTGGATCGCGAGCTCGACGCCGGGCGGCCCGTCCTCCTGCGCGTGGTGCACGACGTGCAGGGCCAGTCACGCCAGCACTGGATCTGCCTCACCGGCCGCGACCCCGCCGGGGGCCTCTACACCGCCAACGATCCAGCCACCGGTCGAACGACCCGGCTCACCTCGGCCGGCGGCACGCTCGCGAGCCTCGAGGGTGAGCCGGTCCAGTACGCCTCGGACGGACGGATGGTGCGGTTCGCCGTCCGCCAGGCGTAGGGAGGAGCATTCCCGACCCAGGCCAGGGATTGTTGGCTGGCGGCCGCATCCCCAGATTCGGCGGCCGGAGGGCTGGACCACCTCCGCTAATCACCCAGGAGCCATGGACCCGCGCCTCGACGAGACCCGAGAGGGTGATCAGCCCGGTGCGTCCCGCCCGGTCGACGAGCCCGAGATCGCCGAGTCGCTGTACGCCCGGACCCGGGAGCAGCTCCTCTCGCAGCAGCAGCTGCCGCTCGCCACCTACCGGGTCCAGCTCCACAGGGACTTCGACTTCGCGAAGGCCAGCGCCATCGTCCCCTACCTGGCCCGCCTGGGGGTCAGCCACCTCTACGCCTCGCCCATTCTCCGGGCGATGCCGGGCAGCAACCACGGGTACGACGTGGTGGACCACACCCAGGTCAACCCCGAGCTGGGCGGGGGCGTGGGCTTCGTCTCGCTGGCAGACACGCTCCGGGGGAACGGGCTGAAGCTGGTGCTCGACACCGTGCCCAACCACATGGGCATCGCCTCCGGGAATGCGCTCTGGGAGGACGTGCTGGAGAACGGGCCGGCGGCGGTCCACGCCCACTTCTTCGACATCGAGTGGGACCCGGTGAAGGCCGAGCTCCGGAACAAGGTCCTGCTCCCGATCCTTGGCGACCAGTACGGGGTGGTCCTGGACCGGGGCGAGCTGCAGCTCGAGTACCAGAACGGCACCATCTGCCTCCGCTACTTCGACCACCGGCTGCCGCTGAATCCTCGCGCTTACCAGGACGTGCTCGGCTCCGGCGTGGAGCAGGTGGGTGTGCAGCTGGGCGAGCATCACCCGGACCACGTCGAGCTGCAGAGCATCCTCACCGGTCTCCGGAACCTGCCCTCTCGCGGAGACACCTCGCCGGAGAAGGTGCAGGAGCGCAGCCGGGAGAAGGAGGTGCTCAAGCGGCGACTGAACACGCTGGTGAGCAGCTCACCGGTCATCGCCGAGCACCTCCGGGTGAACCTCGAGCGGCTCAACGGCCAGCCCAACGACCCGCGCAGCTTCGACGCGCTGAACGCGTTGCTGGAGCGCTACGTCCCGTACCGGCTCGCCCACTGGCGGGTCGCGGGCGAGGAGATCAACTACCGCCGCTTCTTCGACATCAACAGCCTCGCCGCGATCCGGGTGGAGGACCCCGACGTCCTTGAGGAGGCGCACGCGCTCACCTTCCAGTTCCTGGCCCAGGGAATGGTGCACGGCCTCCGTATCGACCACCCCGACGGCCTGTTCGACCCGAGCGCATATTTCCTGCGGCTCCAGGAACGGTTCTTCCTCGACCAGGCACGAAGGCTGGCCGGCGACACGCTCGACGACGCGAGCTGGCCCGCGGTGAGCGAGGCGCTGGCCCGCCGCTGGCGAGCCGAGGCGGCGAACGACTCGAACTCCCCGCTCCGTCATCTGCTCTACGTGGTGGTGGAGAAGATCCAGGGCGGCAAGGAGCGCATCCCCGACGACTGGGCGGTGAACGGCACCACCGGATACCGGTTCGCGAACCTCACCACCTCGGTGCAGCTGGACGCGTCCGCCGGTCGGGAGTTCAGCGACATCTACGAGAAGTTCATCGGCCACCCGATGCGCTTCGAGCCGCTGCTGGTGGAGAAGAAGAAGCAGGTGATGGCGGTGGCCATGTCGAGCGAGATCAACGGCCTCGCGCGCGAGCTGAACCGGATCTCGGAGATGAACCGGCGCACACGGGATTTCACCCTCAACTCCATCCGTCGTGCGCTGATCGGCTTCATCGCGCATTTCCCGGTGTACCGTACCTACGTCTCCTCGGCGCCGGGCGTGGACGAGCGCGACGCGCACTACATCCAGTGGACCATCGCCCGGGCGCGCGTCGCCGACCCCACCACCAACGCGTCGCTGTTCCAGTGGCTCGAGGACGTGCTGCTCAAGCGCTACCCCGAGCACCTCCCGCTGGCCGAGCGGCAGGTGATGCTGCACTTCGCCATGAAGCTCCAGCAGATCACGGGGCCGGTGATGGCGAAGGGGCTGGAGGACACGGTCTTCTACGTCTACAACCGCATGGTGGCGCTCAACGAGGTGGGCGGGGAACCGGAACTCTTCGGAACCAGCGTGGAGACCTTCCATCACCGCAACCTCGAGCGTGCGCGTGACTTTCCCGGCGCGCTGCTCACCAGCTCGACCCACGACACCAAGCGGAGCGAGGACATCCGCGCGCGGCTGGTGGTGCTCTCGGAGATGCCCGGCGAGTGGCGGCGCGCGCTCGAGAGCTGGCGGAAGCTCAACGCGGGCCACAAGACCGAGCTCGCGGGCAAGCCCGCGCCGTCCGGCAACGACGAGTACCTCCTCTACCAGACCATCCTCGGGGCCTGGCCGATGGGCGAGCTGGACACGGCCGAGCTGCCTGCGTTCCGCGACCGGATCCGTGAGTACATGCTCAAGGCCATCCGCGAGGCGAAGGTCCACACCAGCTGGACCAACCCGGATCCGGACTACGAGGAGGCCACCGCGCGCTTCGTCGACCGGCTCCTCGACCCGGGGGTGAGCCGGGTGTTCTTCGATCAGGCCCGCCAGCTCAAGGACCGGCTGGAGCGGTCGGGCCAGGTGAACTCGCTGGTGCAGGTGGCGCTGAAGCTCGCCAGTCCGGGCGTGCCGGACCTCTACCAGGGCTGCGAGCTCTGGGACCTCTCGCTGGTCGACCCCGACAACCGTCGCGCGGTGAGCTTCGAGCACCGCGAGGAGCTGCTCTCCGAGCTGCTGCGCCAGCACGCATCGGCGCCCGTGAGCGTCGCCCGGGACACGTGGGCACATCCCGAGGACGGCCGGTGCAAGCTGCTCCTGACCACGATGATGCTCCGCCTCCGCCAGGCCCGCCCCGAGCTGTTCCGTCGCGGCGGGTACGAGCCGCTGGAGCTCGACGGCATCGGCGCGGCGCGCGCGCTGGCCTTCGGCCGGCGGCTGGGGGACGAGGCGGTGGTGGTGGCCGCGCCTCGCCTGGTCACGCGCGCGCTCCGCGCGGGCCTCGGTCCGGTCTACGGTTCGACGCGCATGCGGCTCCCCACCGACCTCGCCGGGCGGCGCTTCCGGAACGTCGTGACAGGGGTACGCGTGCAGCCGCTCGAGGGGGGCCTCGCTCTCGGGCCGCTGTTCACCGATTTCCCGGTTGCGGTCCTGGAGGCGGTGGAATGACGGTTCCCACGGCGGTCTGGCCGGGCAAGCCGCAGCCGCTGGGAGCGACCTGGGACGGGGAGGGGATCAACGTCGCCGTCTTCTCGGAGTGGGCGGAGCGCATCGACGTCTGCCTCTTCGACGTGCGCGAGCCGAACAAGGAGACCGCGCGCACCACCTTGCCGGAGAAGACACGGAACGTCCGCCACGTGTACCTGCGCGGGGTGGGCCCGGGGACGCTCTACGGTTTTCGCGTGGACGGCCCCTACGATCCGAACCGCGGCCTCCGCTTCAACTCCAACAAGCTTCTCGTCGACCCGTACGCGAGGGCGATCTACGGCCGGGTGGACTTCGATGCCCCGGTCTACGCCTACCGGGTGGGGAGCAGGCGCGGGGACCTCTCGTTCGACGATCGCGACAGCGCGCCGGGCATGCCGCGCGGCATCGTGATCGACGGACGTTTCAACTGGGAGGGCGTGGAGAAGCCGAGCGTCACCTGGCCGCGGCTGATCGTCTACGAGGCGCACGTGAAGGGCTTCACGCGCCTGCATCCGCATGTTCGCGACGACCTGCGCGGAACGTACGCCGGCCT
>CAZDSB010000312.1:0-8330 GCA_964507515.1 uncultured Myxococcaceae bacterium | reverse complement strand
ACGCGCCCGGAGCGGATCCGGATGGCCCGTTGCGGTGCCGGCGCAGGCGGATGGGCCAGCGCCAGCCGCAGCACCTCCGCCAGGTGCAGGGCCTTCCGCGGACTTCCCTGCTGGATCTGCTCCCGGCAGCTGAAGCCATCTGCGATGACCAGCGCGTCGTCGTCTGCCGAGCGCACGGCCGGCAGCAGCGCCTTCTCGCCGATCGCCTTCGACACCCCGACGTGGTCGGCCTCGAACCCGAAGCTGCCCGCCATCCCGCAGCACCCCGGCTCGGGAGTCCTCACCTCCAGCCCCAGCCGCGCGAGCACCGTCTGCTCGGCATCGAAGTCCAGCACCGACCGGTGGTGGCAGTGCCCCTGGACGATGGCCTGCTTCCGCAGCGGCACGAGCTCCAGCGCCCCGCCGTGCTTCACCAGGAACTCGGACAGGAGGAAGGTCTGGTCGCGAAGCCGCTTCGCGTCCTCGTCGTCCGGGAAGAGCGCGCACAGCTCGTCGCGGAACACCGCCACGCAGCTCGGCTCGAGGCCGACGATCAGCGTCCCCTCGCGGATCCGTGGTCGGAGCGCCTCGAGGACGTCCGAGAGGAGCCGGCCCGCGGTGTCCAGCATCCCGAAGTCGTAGAGCGGCCGGCCGCAGCAGAGGCCCGCCGGCGGAAGCTCCACGTGGAACCCGGCGGCCTCGAGCACCTCGACGCCGGCGTGCGCCACCTCGGGATGGAAGTGATCGTTGAAGGTGTCCGGCCACAGGAGGACGCGGGGCTGGTCGGGGCGCGCCAGCGGCCGCTCGACGAACCCGGCGCGGAAGGTCCGGGTCGCGAACCGCGGAACGGTCCGCTCCTGCGCGATTCCCCCCGCCCACTTCACCAGCGCCGACAGACCGGGGGCGTGGGAGACCCAGTTGACCAGCCGCGGGGCGAGGCTCGCCGCCGGTGCCCACCAGGTGATGAGTCCCATGGCATAGGCGTTGCGAGGTCGGAGGCGGCCCCGGTAGTGATGGGCCAGGAACTCGGCCTTGTAGGTCGCCATGTCCACGTTGAGCGGACAGTCGTGCTTGCAGCCCTTGCACGCGAGGCACAGGTCGAGCGCCTCGCGGACGTGGGTGTCGCGCCAGCCGTCTTTCAGCTCCGCCCCGTTCAGCATCTCGAACAGGAGGTGCGCGCGGCCGCGCGTGGAGTGCATCTCCTCGCGGGTGACCTGGTAGCTGGGGCACATGACGCCCCCGCCCTCGCGGCGGCACTTGCCCACGCCGACGCAGTGGAGCGTCGCGCGCTGGAAGCTCCCCTCGTTCGGGTAGTGGAACCAGGTCTTCACCTCCGGCGGCGCGTACGACGGCCCGAGGCGGAGGTTGGTGGTGATGGGGAACGGGTCCACCACCTTCCCCGGGTTCATCTTCCAGTCCGGATCCCAGATGGACTTGAACTCGCGGAACGCCTGCACGATCTCCTCCCCGAACATCTTCGGAAGGAGCGCCGCCTTGGACTGGCCGTCGCCGTGCTCGCCGGACAGCGAGCCGCCCAGCGAGGTGCAGAGGTCCGCCGCCTCGTCGAGGAACGCGCGCCACTTCACGATGCCGGGCTCGGTGTAGAGGTCGAAGTCGATGCGGGTGTGCAGGCATCCCTGGCCGAAGTGGCCGTAGAACGCGCCGTCGTAGCCGTAGCGGTCGAGCAGCGCCCGGAGCTTGCGGAGGTACTCGCCCATCCGCGCCGGAGGCACCGCCGAGTCCTCCCAGCCTTCCCAGGTGTCCCGCTCGTTCCGCGGGAACGCCGTCGCCCCCAGGCCAGCCTCCCGTACCTTCCAGATGCGCTCGCCCTCGCCCTCCTCGCTGTGCTCGAGCAGCTTCATGCTCGGCGCGCCGGACTTCTTCTTCAGCGCGTCCATGAGTCGATGCGCCTGGTCGAGCGCGTCCTGCTGCCGGTCGGCGCCGAACTCGACCATGAGGAAGCCACCGCCCTTCGGGAGCAGCTTCAGCCCGTCCGCCTGGAGGTGCTTGTCCTTGATCTGCTCGATGAGCCGCGAGTCCAGCGCCTCCAGCGCGATGGGGTCGAAGGGCAGGACGTCCTCGAGGTGGTCGGCAGCGTCGATCGCGTCGCGGTAACCCAGCACCACCAGCGTCCGCCGGGGCCGCGCGGGCACGAGCTTCAGCGACGCCTCGAGGATGGTGACCAGCGTCCCCTCGGAGCCCACCAGCGCCGCGGCGAGGTTGAAGCCGTGCTCTGGCAGCATGTCGTCGAGGTTGTAGCCGGACACCCGGCGCGGGATGTGGGGGAAGCGGGCGCGCACCAGGTTTGCCGTGCGGTCGCGGAGGTCCCGGAGCTTCCGGTACAGCTCACCCCGCTCTCCGCCGGCATCGATGATGCGCCGGAGCTCGTCCTCGGACGTGGGCCCCACGCGGAGCCGGAGCCCGCGGTAGGTGAGGATGTCGAGCGTGTCCACGTTCTCGGAGGTCTTGCCCGCCATCTGCGCGTGCATCCCGCAGGAGTTGTTCCCCAGCATCCCGCCGAGCGTGCAGTGGTCGTGCGTCGCCGGATCCGGACCGAAGGTGAGATCCGATCGCTTGGCCTGGTCGCGCAGATCGTCGAGGACGCAGCCGGGCTGCACCCGGGCCCGCGACCGCCCCGCGTCGACCTCCAGCACGCGGTGGAGATACTTGGAGAAGTCCATCACCACCGCGACGTTGCAGCACTGACCCGCCAGGCTCGTGCCACCGCCGCGCGAAAGGACCGGTGCGTCGTACTCGCGGCAGGCGGCGACCGTCGCCACCACGTCGTCCACGCTCCTCGGGACCACCAGCCCCAGGGGAACCTGCCGGTAGTTGGAGCTGTCGGTCGCATAGAGGGCCCGGGCACCGGCGTCGAAGCGGACCTCGCCCTCCACCGTCCGCCGGAGCCTGTGCTCCAGCCCGCTGACGTCCACATCGCCCGTCCGGTCGCGGGGGCCGAGGGGAACCTCCGTCCTCGCCGGGCGAGACCCGGGCTTCTTCGGCTGCTTCACCTCATCCGCGCGCAGCATCGCCACCTTCCTCCGTGCCTCGCTTCAGACCTCGAATCGCGCCGCGTCCTTCTCCCGGAGAACGAGCCCGTTCCCCGGCTCCTGCCCCGGAACGAGCGCCCCGCCCGAGAGGCGGGCGACGCCGTCGAAGAGCATCCGCTCGATGCGCACGTGGTCGTGGAACCACTCCAGATGCCGCAGCGGCCGCAGCGCCACCGCCACCGGGGCGTGCTGCGCCGGACCGCAGTGGAGCGACAGCGGCAGGTGCCAGGCCTCGCAGATCGCCGCGACGCCGAGCAGCCCGGTGACCCCACCGCAGCGGGTCATGTCCGCCTGGACCACGTCGAGCACCTCGAGCAGCGGTCGCAGGCTGTCCGGGTCGCTCGCGTACTCGCCCGCCGCCACCTCCATTCCGGGCGGGAGCCGATCGCGCAGCACCCGGAGCCCCTCGACGTCCTCGGACGAGACGGGCTCCTCGAACCAGCTCACCCGGTCCTCGGCGAAGGCCATGGCCTTGGCGAGGGCCTGCTTGCGGTCGTAGGCGCCATTGGCGTCGACGAAGAGCTCGGCCTGCTCGCCCACCGCCCGGCGCGCAGCGTGCACGCGAGCGGGGTCCGCTGCCGGATCGGTGCCGACCTTCATCTTCACCCGCGGGATGCCCTCCGCCACCCACCCGGCGAGCTGCGCCTGGAGCCGATCCACCGTGTACGAGGTGAAACCGCCCGAGCCGTAGACCTGGACGTTCGGCCGCACCGCTCCGAGCAGCGCGGTGAGCGACAGGCCGAGCACCCTCGCCTTGAGGTCCCACAGGGCCGCGTCCACCGCCGAAAGCGCCATCCAGCCGAGCCCGCGCCGGCCGAGGTTCCGGAGCTCCCGGCCCATGGACTGGAAGACCGCTCCGGGCGCGTGAACGTCCTGGCCCACGGCGCAGCCGGCGAGGGTGTGCTGGATCAGGGTCCCTGCTGCGCGGGCCGCGTAGGTGTAGCCGAGGCCAACCTTGCCTGCGCCGTGCGCCTGCACCAGCACCAGCGTGGTCCCGGTCCAGCGCGCAGTCCCGTCCGACTCCGGCGCGTCGGTCGGGATGGAGAAGACGCGTACGTCGAGCCGCTCGATGCGCTCGCCGGGCAACGGCTCACTCCTTGCCGCCGGGCTTGGCAGGCTTCACCGACGCCCAGGCCTGCTTGAGCGCCTGGCGCACGATGCCGCCCGAGTCGGGATCGCCCTTGAGGATGGCGTAGGTGAAGTCCTTCATCTCCTCGAAGCGGATGTGAGGCGGAAAGGTCGCCACGTCCGGATCGGTGTAGGCCTCGACCACGACCGGACGCCGCGCGGCGAATGCCCGGTCGAACGCGGGGCCCAGCTCGTCGGGCCGCTCGACCTTGATGCCCTCCAGCCCCAGCAGCTCGGCGTAGCGCGCAAACGGGAAGTCGGGGATGTCCTGCGAGGCCTCGAGCTTCGGGTCGCCGGACATCGCGCGCATCTCCCAGGTGACCTGGTTGAGGTCCCGGTTGTTGAGCACCAGGACGACCAGGCGGGGATCGCTCCACTCCTTCCAGTACTTGGCGATGGTGATGAGCTCGTTGATGCCGTTCATCTGCATCGCTCCGTCGCCGACGCAGGCCACGACCACCCGATGCGGGTAGGCGAACTTCGCCCCGATGGCGTAGGGCACGCCGGAGCCCATCGTCGCGAGGTTTCCGGAGACGGTGCAGAGCATCCCCTGCCGCAGGCGTACGTGGCGGGCGAGCCAGTTGGTCGAGGTGCCCGAGTCGCCGGCGAGGATCGCCCCGTCGGGCAGGCGCGGCGACATCTCGAAGTACACGCGCTCGGGGTTGAGCGGCTTCGCGTCAACCATCGCCCGCGACTCGACGATGCGCCACCACTCCTCGATCTCCTTCTCCAGCGACTTGACCCAGCTCCGGTCGGTCTTCGGCTGGAGCCGTGGGAGCAGCGCCCGCAGGGTCTCGGCGCTGTCGCCGACGAGGTTGACCTCCGTCGGGTAGCGGAGCCCGAGCATCCGCCCGTCGATGTCGATCTGCACTCCGCGGGCCTGTCCCTCCTCGGGCAGGAACTCCGAGTACGGGAAGCTCGAGCCGACCATCAGCAAGGTGTCGCACTCGTTCATCAGGGTCCAGCTGGGCTTGGTGCCGAGCAGGCCGATGGAGCCGGTGACGTAGGGCAGCCGGTCGTCGAGCACCGCCTTGCCGAGGAGGGCCTTGGCCACGCCTGCCCCGAGCACCTCCGCCGTCCTCGCGACCTCCTGGGTGGCCCCGAGCGCGCCGGCGCCGACCAGCATCGCCACCTTCTGCCCGGCATTGAGCACCTCGGCGGCGCGTTCCAGGTCCTTCTCGGTGGGCACGACCCGGGGCGAGGTCCAGTCGAGGCTGGTGTGGACGGTGTTGTGCTCGTGCGGGGGCTGCTGGACCTCCTCCTCCTGGAGGTCCTTGGGGACGATGATCGCGGTCACCGTCCGCTCCGACCGAGCAATGCGGACGGCGCGGTCCACCAGCTGCCGGACCTGAGCGGGGCTGGCCATCTGCTGCACGAACTCGTGCGCCACGTCCTTGAACAGGCTGTGGAGGTCCACCTCCTGCTGGTAGTCGCCTCCCTGCGCGCGGCGCGCCGCCTGCCCGACGATGGCCACCACCGGCTGGTGATCCATCTTCGCGTCGTACAGGCCGTTGAGCAGGTGGATGGCGCCTGGTCCGGACGTCGCCAGGCAGACCCCGACCTCGCCCGTGTACTTGGCGTGCGCGCAGGCCATGAACGCCGCCATCTCCTCGTGGCGGACCTGGACGAACTTCAGGCGGTCCTCGAAGTGGCTGAAGGCATGGACGATGCCGTTGATGCCGTCCCCGGCGAAGCCGAAGACGCGGCGAACGCCCCAGTCGGTGAGGCGACGCAACAGGTAGCTGCTGACGGACGTGGGCATGAGCTCCTCGGGGTCGAGAGTGGAGGTTGGCCACGCCCGGGCGCGGACGCGGAGCGGCGGACCGACGGAAGGCCTGCACGGCTGGAGACGGTTCGTTCGTGAGTGAAAGATGGAAATGCGTGGGTTCCCATGCAACTGCGCCCATCACTCCCCAACTTCTCAGGTCATGAGACGCTTCGACGGGCAGGTGGTGGTGGTGACCGGAGCCTCGAGCGGTGTCGGCCGAGCGGTGGCCCGGGCGTTCGGAGCGGAGGGAGCGCGGGTGGCCCTCGTCGCACGGAACCCCGAGGCGCTGGAGAACGCGGCGCAGGAGATCCGGCAATCGGGTGGCGAGGCGGCGGTCTTTCCCATCGACGTCGCCGAGGCACAGGCCGTGGAGGCCGTCGCCCGCACGGTCGTCGAGCGCTGGGGTGGAATCGACGTCTGGGTGAACAACGCGATGGTGACCGTGCTCTCGCCTGTCGCCGAGATGACCGCCCACGAGTACCAGCGTGTGACCGACGTGACCTACCTTGGCACGGTGCACGGCACGCTGGCCGCGCTCCGGCAGATGCGTCGTCGGAACCGGGGCACCATCCTCCAGATCGGATCGGCGCTCGCCTACCGCTCCATCCCGCTGCAGAGCGCGTACTGCGGCGCGAAGGCGGCCATTCGCGGCTTCACCGACTCGCTCCGGTCGGAGCTCCTGCACGACAGCTCGGAGATCCGGGTGTGCATGCTCCAGCTCCCGGCGGTGAACACGCCGCAGTTCCAGGTGGCACGGACCCGCCTCCCCCGGCAGCCGATGCCGGTGCCGCCGGTGTTCCAGCCCGAGGTCATCGCCCGCGCCGCCCTCTACGCGGCGAGGCACCCCTGCCGGGAGCTGTGGATCGCGGGGAGCACCTGGAAGGCCATCGTCTCGGCGAAGGTGGCCGGCCCCATCGGCGACCGGGTCCTGGCCCACGAGGGCTACTCGGGCCAGCAGACCGACCAGCCCATCGATCCGCACCGGCCCGACAACCTCGACCGGTACGTGCCCGGGGACCGCGGCGCCCACGGTCTCTTCGACGACCGGTCCCACGCGCGCAGCCTGGAGCTGTGGGCCCGGACCCACCGGGCCGGTCTCCTCGCGACAGCCGGGCTCCTGGCCCTCGGGGCGGGGATGCTCGTCCGGCGCCGGCGCTAGTCGCCGAGCCCACCGGGCTCTTCCCCGGGAGCGGCCGCAGCGCTATGCCGCGGGCGCATGCGAACCAAGCGCGCCCTCTCCCTGTCGGATGCCCGGAAGATGCTCGATGCCGCTCGCCGCGAGGCCGAGCAGCGGAAGTGGAACGTCAGCATCGCCGTGGTGGACGAGGGAGGCTTCCTCCTCGCGCTGGAGCGGATGGACGGCGCGCCCCTTCAGAGCGCGGAGATCTCCACCCGGAAGGCGTGGACCGCGGCGATGGTTCGCCTGCCGACCAAGACCGTCGAGGACATGGCGAAGGAACGGCCTGGGCTCCTGGGCATGCCCGGACAGCTGCGCGTCCAGGGCGGCGTGCCGATCCAGGTCGAGGGCGAGTGGGTCGGCGCCGTCGGCGTGTCGGGCGTCGCGTCGCACGAGGACGAGCAGGTCGCCAGGGCCGGTATCGCCGCGCTCGGCTAGGCGGGTGCGCGGCGGGGTTCGCCCCGCGTCATCGACGGCACCCAGACGATCGACGCGACGGCCGCGGCAACGCACAGACCGGCACAGATCAGGGTCGCGCGGTGAAACCCCTGCGTCACCACCATCGGGTCGAGCCGGTGCCCGAGGCCCGACAGGCCGGCGGCCCAGGGCACCGCGGCCACCCCGAGCAGCCCGGCGAGGCGAGCCACGGCATTGTTCACCCCCGCGGCGATGCCGGCGCGCTCGGAGCGGACCGAGTCCAGCACCACCACCGTGAGCGGCGCCACCGCGAGCGACAGCCCGAGCCCCAGGAGCACCGCGCCGGGAAGGACCACGGCCCACACCGCGCCGGGGTGGAGGAGGAGAAAGCACCCGAAGGCTCCCGCCGCGATCGCCGAGCCGAGCGCCATGGGCCAGCGGCCGCCGTGCTCCTTCCCCCAGCGCCCCGCGCGCGGGGAGAGCAGCAGCATCAGCACAGTCGCCGGGAGCAGCGTCAGCCCTGCCCCGACCGGCGAGAGCCCCACGCCGATCTGCAGCTCCAGCATCAGGAGGAAGATGGCACAGCCCAGGGCCGAGTAGAGCAGCAGCGTCACGCCGTTGGTCGCAGCGAAGACCGGGTGACGGAAGAGCGCGAGCGGCATCATCGCCTCCGGGCGTCGCTCGAGCAGGAGGAAGACCAAGAAGGCAACCGCGCCCAGCCCGGCCGCGGCCAGCGGTGCCGCACCCCAACCGTACGCCGGCCCCTCGATGAGCGCGAAGGTCGCTCCGCCGATCGCGAACACGCCCGCCG
>CAZDSB010000311.1:0-3044 GCA_964507515.1 uncultured Myxococcaceae bacterium | reverse complement strand
AAGGACGACGCGGTCCACCTCCCGCTCATCCTCAAGAAGCGGAGATGAACGCAGGCGCCACCACCACCTGGCGGCTGGTGAGCCTCTCCCCGCTTCCGGTCTGGGCGCTCGCGTTCCTCACCATCCTGGTGCTGGCCGGCGTGGTGCTCGCGGTGCTGGGGCTCCGTCGCGAGCCGTCCGCGTTCAGGCGCCGCCTGCTGCTCGTGCTGCGGCTGCTCGCGGGCGCGATGGCGCTCTTCTTCCTCCTCGAGCCCGGGCTCCGCCAGCTGGCGCAGGTCCGGGTGAAGAACCGGGTGGCGGTGCTGGTGGACCGGAGCGCGAGCATGGGCTTCCCGGTGCGCCCCGACGGACAGAGCCGGGCGGCGGCCGCGGCCGAGGCGCTGGACCGCTTCGCTCCGGGCCTCGAGTCGCTGCGAGATCGCTACCAGGTGGAGGTGCTCGGCTTCTCGCCCGAGCTCGCACCGGTCTCGGCCGAGGCGCTGCGCACGCCAGGCACGGGGAGCCGCACGGATCTGCTCGCGGCGCTGCGGGCGCTCAAGGCCACCGACACCGGCGGGAGCAGGAAGCTGGCCGGCGCCATCCTGCTCTCCGACGGCGCGGACAACACCGAGCTCCAGGGAGGGCTGCAGACGCGGCAGGCCGAGGAGCTCTCCACGCTCGGCTTCCCGGTCTCCACCATCCGGGTGGGCGAGCCGGCGCTGGTGGACCTCGCGGTGGAGGGAGTGAAGGTCGACGACTTCGCCTTCGTCCGGAACGCGGTGACGGTGGACCTCGAGCTGCACGCGCGGGGGCTCAAGGGGCGCGACGTGCCGGTGGTGCTCCAGCGAGAAGGGCTGACCGTCGGAACACGCACCGTTCACCTCGATCAGGACGACCAGCGCACGCCGGTCTCGTTCACCTTCACCCCCGACCAGACCGGCCGCTTCGTCTACACGGTGGGCGCGCCGGTGTACCCGGGCGAGGCGGTGACCGAGAACAACAGCCGCTCCTTCGTGCTCAAGGTCATCCGCGACCGGGTCCGGGTGCTGCTCGTGGTGGGCCGGCCGAGCTGGGACGAGCGGTTCCTGCGCGGCCTGCTGAGGCAGGACCCCAACGTGGACCTGGTCTCCTTCTACATCCTGAGGACCTCGAGCGACGACACGCAGACCCGCAACCCCGAGCGAGAGCTGTCGCTGATCCCCTTTCCGATGGAGGAGATCTTCGACACCAAGCTCCACACCTTCGACGTCGTGGTCTTCCAGAACTTCGGCTACGCCGAGCCGGCGCTGTCCATCGCCAGCTACGAGCGAAACCTCGAGCAGTACGTCGCGGGCGGCGGCGCGCTGCTGGTCATCGGCGGAGACCACGCCTTCGGGGAGGGCCGTGCCGCATACCCCATCCTCGACCGCGCGCTGCCAGTGGACCCGAGCGGCGCGCCGGCGGTGGTCGATCCGTTCAAGGTGAAGCTCACCACGGACGGGCTCCGGCATCCGGTCATGCGCGTGCAGACCACCGAGGGCGGCACGCAGAGCTCGTGGGACGAGCTGCCGCCGGCCAGCGGGCTCAACGTGGTGCGGCCCAAGCCGGGCGCGACGGTGCTGCTCGCGCACCCGACGCTGAAGGTCGACGGGCAGCCGGCGCCGGTGCTCGCCCTCTGGGACCATGGTCGGGGCCGGGCGATGGCGCTGATGATGGACGACAGCTGGACCTGGGCCTTCACCGCGCGGCGCACCGGCGAGCAGACGCGCCACTACGACCGCTTCTGGAGCAATGCGCTCCGCTGGCTGGTGCGCGACCCGGACCTGACCTCGCTGCAGATCACCGCCGACCCACCCGCTGTCGAGCCCGGCCACTCGATCGGCGCGGTCGTCACCGCCCGGCAGCCGGATTACCAGCCGGCGGCGTCCGCCGAGGTACGGGTGGACCTCTTCGGGCTCGCCGAGCGGAAGGTGCTCCAGTCCCGGGCGGCGAGTGCCGGGCCGGACGGCGTCGCCCGGGTCATGTTCGATCCGGTCCCGGCCGGCGCGTACAAGCTGCGCGCGACGGCCAGGCTCAACGGCAAGGAGCTGGGCGAGGCCGACGATGCGGTGGCGGTCCGCTCGGTCGGACCCGAGATGGCGGACGCCTCGGTGCGGACCGAGCTGCTCGCGGACATCGCGCGGGCCAGTGGCGGCCGGGCCTACGAGCTGCCGATGGGCGGGTTCCCGGACGCGCCGCTGCTGGACCCGCCGCTGGTCGAGGTGGGGCGGAGCAAGGACGCTCCGCTCTGGGACCGGTGGGGGTGGCTGGTGGCGCTCGCGGTGCTGCTCGGCGCCGAGTGGTTCCTCCGGCGGCGCTTCGGCTACGTCTGAGGTCGGCTAGTTGGTCTCGCGCTCGAGCCAGCTGGCCTGGGCGGGCAGCCGGTGCGGGCCGTGGACACCCCGGCACGTCCGGCACCAGGACTGGGCGACGCGGCGGCCGCGCAGCGTCCGGAGGCCGAACTCGCGGAGGGTGTCGCCCACGCGCTGACACTTGGGGCAGCGGCTCCAGCGGGGAAAGTCAGTGGCCTCGCGGGCGCGGCGGCCGTGCTCCACGACGAGGGCCAGCGCCTTGGCGAAGCCGATCTTCCAGCGTGGGTCGACGTGGACCGGCGTGCCGGGGCGTGGCCCGGGGCGCACGAGGTCCACGCCGCCGAGCAGCGACTGCTGTTCGAGGAGCGGAGCGACTCGACCGGTGCGTTCCATGAGGGGCACACTACCCCTTGGGGCTGACAATCCGTTCAGTGGTGATGGACTTCGGGCCGGATCAGGCGGCGAGTGCCCAGCGGGCAGGCAGCCGTGAAAGATACAACAAGATTGCGAACTTGCGTACTTGTGTCCATCGAGATGGACCCGTCACCCTGCGCGCTCCGGTGAACGCCGGATGGGCCGGCACACCGACGGTCCGAGGGGAGGAACGATGCACGTGGCAATTCGGGGCGGGGTGCTGTGCGCAGCGATCGCGCTCGTGGGATGTGGCGCCGGCGTCGATCAGGCAGCGAATACGCAGGAGGGGAACACGGCGGCGGACGATCTGCTCCCGACCGG
>CAZDSB010000310.1:0-4937 GCA_964507515.1 uncultured Myxococcaceae bacterium | reverse complement strand
GCCCACCTGCCAGAACAGCCACTGGAGGACCTCGAACTTCCCGCGGGCATCCACGGGGAGCAGCCGGCCCGCCTTCTCGGCGAGGTAGATGAGGACCGCGCCCGACTCGAAAATGGAGAGAGGTCCCTGCCCGTCGGCAGGCGCGTCGTCGACGATGGCCGGAATGCGGTTGTTGGGCGAGATCCGGAGGAACGCCGGCTCGAACTGCTCGCCCTTGCCGATGTTCACCGGACGGATCCGGTACGGTAGCCCGAGCTCCTCGAGCGCGATGGTGATCTTGTGACCGTTCGGAGTCGTCCAGTAGTAGAGGTCGATCACGGCGGGGCGTTCCTCCGGTCCCGCGTCCCCTAGCGACCCCACGACGAGCGGCGCAAGCAAATCGCCTCCACGTCACTTCACCCGTGCACGTCCTGCAGCACGCAGATCCAGTCGCGTGAGCGGCACCACGCGTCGCCGGCCTCGACGACCTCTCGCTCGTCGGCCGGCCTCCGGCCACCGGATGGCACTGCCGGGACCTCGACGCGAACCAGCCGACGCCGGCATTCCCAAGCGTGACTCGAACACCAGGTCTCGCCGCGCTGCACGGCTTCGGAATCGGACATCGACGGCGGGCGCCGTCGCGTCTCGTGCACCGCGCAACCCGAGAGCGGGAACGCCGCCAGCCGCCGAGAACGTAGCTGTCGCATCGTATTCACGACAGACGGACACCTCGTCGCGCCCATCCATCGTGAAGCGAGCGCCCGGAGAGGACGCGCTCCGGTTGGGCTTGACGCAGACCCCAGCGGGGCGCAATCCAGAGGACAGGGGAGGACTCGATGGACGGCCGTTCGCTGGTTCAGGCGGTGTTGTCGGGAAACGATCGCCCCTTCGGAGTACGGCTCTGGGACGGCACCGTGATTCCACCGCACCACGCTGCCGGGGTTCCGGTGCTCGTGGTCACGAACGAGCGGGGCGCCGCCGCCTTCGCCCCTCCGAACGAGGAGAAGCTGGCCGAGGCGTTCCTCGCCGGCGACATCGAGGTGGAAGGCGACCTGGTGAGCTTCATCGAGCGCGCGGCCAGCTGGCCCGGGCCGGAGACGCTGCCGGCGAGCACGCTCGCCGCGGGGCTGGTCGCCGAGGTCGGTGCGCGCGCGGGTGAGCTGCTGCGCTCCGCCACGCGGCACAGCATCGCGCGCGACGACGCGTCGGTCAGGCACCACTACGACGTGGGCAACGACTTCTACCGGCTCTTCCTCGACGAGCACATGGTCTACTCGTGCGCCTACTGGGCGCCGGGCGCGGAGCGGCTGGAGATCGCGCAGGTCGCGAAGCTCGAGCTCATCTGCCGCAAGCTGGGGCTGCACGCCGGCCAGCGGTTCCTCGACGTGGGCTGCGGGTGGGGCGCGCTCATCGAGCACGCCACGCGGGCGCACGGTGTCCGCGCCACAGGCATCAGCCTGAGCAACGCCCAGCTGGAGCTGGCGCATCCGCGGATGCGCTCGGTGCTCCCTCCGGGCACCACTCCAGACGTGCGTCATCAGGACTATCGCCTCTTGCCCGCAGACGAGCGCTGGGACGCGATGGCCTCGGTCGGAATGATGGAGCACGTCGGGCGCGACCACCTCGAGATGTACTTCGGCTCCCTGGTGAGACACCTCGCTCCGGGCGGGCTTCTCCTCAACCACGCGATCGCCGAGACCGGCAGCACGCAGAAGACGATCAACTGGCTCCAGCGGACGCACGGTGGATTCATCCAGCAGGAGATCTTCCCCGACAGTGACCTGCCGCCGCTGGACCTGGTCATCTCCGCCGCGCAGCGCGCCGGGTTCGAGGTGCTCGACGTCGAGGCGTTCCGTCCGTTCTACGTGCGCACCCTGATGGAGTGGCTCGGGCGGCTCGAGCGGCGCTTCACCGAGGCCGTGCAGCTGGTGGGAAAGCGCAAGGCCCGGGCGTGGCGGCTGTACTTCGCGTCGAGCGCAATCACCTTCAAGCTCGGGCGAGTCACCGTCGCGCAGACGCTGCTCCAGAAGCGCGAGGGTGCCGCACCACGGGTGCTCGACAAGCAGGGCTGGTATCGCGAGCTGATCCCGAGCGGGTGAAATTCAGGCACCGCTGCTGGCGCCGAAGGGCTCGGGCATCAGCAGGTCCCAGCGCTCGAAGTCACCGAGCCGCTCGCCGGGGCGGATCTCGCGGAAGACTCCGCGGTCGCGTCGCACCTGGTACACCGTGCCGTCCGCAGCCCTGAAGACCTCCACCGGCTGTCCGGACAGCTCGGCCTCCCCCAGGAATTGCATCCGACCGAGCTCGCTCCACCGCATGACGCACCACCCTGCACTTCCGACACGAAGGATGCGCGGTCGTTGCAGGAGCGGCAAGCAGGCGAGAAGCCGGAGGGTCAGCCGAGGAACCCCAGGTCGTCGGTCGCGAACCGGCCGACGTTCGGCAACACCGCAGAGAGGTCGGCAGGCGCCACCCCGAACCAGCGGGCGAGCGTGGCGGCGTACTGATCCGTGGAGGTGGTGGGGATCCATCGGCCCTGCGCGGTGAAGTCGTCCGGACCGCCAAGCGCGAGCGTTGGGAAGGTCCCGTAGGTCTGGCGGCCCTGCACCGCCCCGCCGAGCACCAGGTGGTGATTCCCCCAGGCATGGTCCGAGCCGCCGCCCGAGGCTGGCGCGAGCGTCCGACCGAAGTCGGAGAGGGTGAAGGTCGTGACCTGCGACGCGACCCCCAGCTGCACGGTGGCCGAGTAGAACGCGGCGAGCGCGCCCGAGACCTGCGCGAGGAGCGGGCCCTGTCGGTCGATCTGGTTGTTGTGGGTGTCGAAGCCGCCGAGGGCAACGAAGAAGATTTGCCGGGTCGCGCCGAGCACGCTTCGCGCCTCGATGATCCGCGCCACCTGGAGCAGCTGGTTTCCGAGCACGGAGGACTGCGCGGCGAAGAGCGCGTCGGTCGTCGAGCCGGCGCCCGCCAGGACCGGAGAAAGCGCTCCGGACGCGGCGAATGCAGCCGCGGTCTCCCCGGCCACGGACTGGACCAGCGCGTTGTCCAGATCCAGGCCACGGAGCGCGTCCATCGCCGTGCGGAGCGCGCGGCTACCGGCGGAGGAGTCGAATCCCGAGAGCCCGAACGTCGGTCCTCCGGCCGCCGGGACCGCCAGGGGATGGGAGCTCGCGCCCAGGGCGAAGAGCACGTTCCCGGCCGTCGACACCAGGGCGGGCAGGGGCGCGGTCGGGATCTCGTCCGCGAGACGTCCACCCCAGCCGGTGCGCGAGGGGCGGTCGGCGAGCGAGGTCTGCCACTGGTTCTGCTGGTCCTGGTGCGACATCAGGCTCTCGGGTCGGGGAACGCGACCCGCGGCGTCGTCTGCCTTGCTCGTCGGCGCCACCAGCGTCCCGACGTTGAACAGCACCCCGAGAGCGCCGCCGTTCCAGAGCTGCTGGAGCTCGGGCATCGAGGGGTGGAAGCCGTACTGCGCCGGGCCGCTCGCCGGCGCGAGCGGGAGGAGCTGGTCCGGCGTGAGCGCGAGGCCGCCATCCGGCTGCGGTCGGCGCGCGGCGGCGTAGTCGTCGTACCGGCCGTCGACCGGGACGACCATGTTGTTGCCGTCGTTCCCGCCGTACAGGAAGACGCAGACCAGCGCGCGGTAGTCGTCGGTGCTCGCGCGAGCGGACCGGCGGCCGCCGAGCAGACCGGCGGAGAGGCCAATCACCGACAGCCCCGAGAGGACGTCCCGTCGAGAGATCCGCATGTCAGCGCTCCACCTGGTACTGCGGTGAGGTGAGGACCACGTAGGCGGCGGCGCGGATCCACGACGCACCAGGCGGCTGGCCGTTCACCGCGCCGAGGATTGCTTGCCGGGCGTCACCGGAGAGCGTGCCGTGGTACAGGAGCGCGTCGATCGAGCTCACCAGCGCTCCCGAGTCGTTGCCGTAGGGCGCGAGGTCTCCGAGACCGACCTGCGTTCCCGTCGCCCCGGACACGCTCGGCTCGGGTCCTGGCGGCGAGTACAGCAGTCGCAGCATGAGGTTCGCGCGGGCGAAGACCGAGGCCGAGTCGAGCAGCGCGGAGGCCGGGCTCACCAGCGTCGAGTCCGGCGAGTAGTCCGGCGGGTAGAAGTTGAACACCGTCGGCGAGAGGTAAGGCGGCTGCTCCAGCGCGCCCGCCGTGTTCGCCAGGAACATGCCGTCGGTGGTGACGCCCAGCGCACGCGCCGGCCCGGTGAGGAGGAGCACCGGATCCTTCACCCGGCCGTAGCTCGGGTCGGTCTTCACGTCCCCCCGCGCTTCCGCATCGAGCAGGATTTCCCGCACCACCGCGCCGAGGTTCCCGCGGACGCCGTGGCCATCGTCGCCCCACACCGCCGAGATGCGCGCCACGTAGGCCGGGCTCGGGTTGGCGGTGACCAGCGCCTGGATGAGCTGCTTTCCGATGAAAGGGCCGACGTTGGGGTGGTTCGCGATGGTGTCCAGCGCCAGCGCGAGATCGGCCTCGGCGTTCTGGCCGGCGGGAACCTGGGTCCCTCCGAGGATGACCTTGGCGGCGGGGTCGTGGTTGGACTCCACCGGAACCATCGAGCCCAGGTAGTAGGCGGGGTTGTGCGTCTTCTGGGTCGCCCCCGTCTGGAGCGGATAGGTCCAGCCGGTCAGGACGTGCGCGAGGCCGATGACCGCGTTCTGGTCGTAGGTCGGGAGCGGCACCCCCGAGGAATCGGTGACCACCGAGCCATCCGGCTGAAGCGTCACCAGGCCGATGGAGAAGAGCTGCATCACCTCGCGGGCGAAGTTCTCGTTGGGCTCGGTTCCCCTCGCCGGGTTCGGCTTGTCGTTGTTCACCATGTTCAGGTACCGACCCATGGCGGGACTGAGGGCGACGTCCTCCAGGAGCTGCCGGAAGGGAACGAAGGCGTCCCGCAGCAGCAGCTTCTCGTACTCGGCGATCGCGTAGTTCGGGCGGACCTC
>CAZDSB010000309.1:0-11137 GCA_964507515.1 uncultured Myxococcaceae bacterium | reverse complement strand
GATAATCGACCTCACCGACGGCAAACAGGCCCGGGATGTTGGTCATCTGCTGATAGTCGACCCACAAGCCGCCCATCGAGTAGTGCACCGCCGGGAAGACCTGCATCGGGACCTTGCGCGGGTCCTGTCCCTTGAACTTCTCGTAGATCTCCATCACGCCCTTGATCTTTGCGTCGAGCGTGGAAGCAGGGATGTGCGTGACGTCGAGGTACACGCCGTCGCGGCCACCGATGCCCATCCCCAGCTCGCGGCAGACGTGGAAGATCTCGCGGGTCGCCACGTCCCGAGGAACTAGGTTCTTGTACTTGGGGTACTTCTCCTCGAGGAAGTACAGCCGCTCGCCCTCGGGAATCGACAGAGGATCGCGGGTGTCGCCCTTCTTCCGGGGAACCCAGACGCGGCCGCCCTCGCCGCGCACCGACTCGGACATCAGCCGGAGCTTGTCCTCGCCGGGGATGGACGTGGGGTGCACCTGGATGAACTCGCCGTTCGCGTAGATCGCCCCTTCCAGGTACGCGCGCCCGGCGGCGGTGCCGGTGTTGATGATCGAGTTGGTCGAGCGCCCGAAGACGATGCCCGGCCCTCCGGTGGCCAGCATCACCGCCTCGGCCGGAATGGCGCGGACCTCCATGGTGCGGAGGTCCATGGCGACGCTGCCCACGCAGCGGCCGGATCCGTCCTTCACCATCCCCAGCCACTCCCAGTACTCGAACTTGGTGACCTTCCCGTCCGCCTCGAAGCGGCGGACCTGCTCGTCGAGCGCGTAGAGCAGCTGCTGCCCGGTGGTGGCGCCGGCGAACGCCGTCCGGTGATGGAGGGTGCCGCCGAAGCGACGGAAGTCGAGGAGCCCTTCCGGAGTGCGGTTGAACGGCACGCCCATCCGGTCGAGCAGATAGATGATGCCGGGCGCGGCGTAGCACATGCCCTTCACGCTGATCTGCTCGGCGAGGAAGTCGCCGCCGCGGAGGGTGTCCTTGACGTGGATGTCCGGGTGGTCTCCCTCGCCCTTGGTGTTCACCGCGCCGTTGATGCCGCCCTGGGCGCAGACGGAGTGCGAGCGCTTCACCGGGACGATCGAGAGGAGGTCCACCCTGTGGCCGGCCTCGCAGAGCTTGATGACGGTCATCAGGCCCGCCAGCCCGCCCCCCACCACCGTGAATCGCTGTTCCGACATGGGTCTCCCTGGGTCAGCCGATGGCGCCGAAGCGCATCTGGAAGAGGACGCTCAGCGTCGCGATGGAGAGGACGGCGAAGAGGAGCCAGGCCACGACCGTCACCCGGCGCTGGGCGCGCCTCCCCACCGCGATGCCCCAGGTCCAGCAGAAGCCCTTCAGCCCGTAGGTGAAGTGCCAGATCGTGCAGAGCGTCCCGAGGACGTAGAGCGCGAGGATGTGGTCGCCGGCGAGAATGCTCTGCACGCCGAGCGAGGCCGGGTTGCCGAGGTGGGCGGCGACGTCGCGGTAGGTCACGAGGTCGAGGCCCCCGGGGTCGACGGGCACCGGCGCCAGGTGGTTACCGAGGAGGGTCACCCAGGTGCGGAGCGTGCCGACGTGGACGAGGAGGAAGAGGAGCGCGATGACGCCGGTGATGCGCTGGGTGAGGTAGCCCCAGTTGCCGGCGTAGGCGTAGCGGCCGACGTTCGGACGCCCGGTCACCGCCACCCAGACGCCGTAGAGCGCGTGGTAGGCGAGCGGGAGGACGATGGTCACCAGCTCCAGCCCGTAGAAGAAGCCTCGGGGGAGCATCGTGTTCACGTGGTTGACCATCTCGTCGTACGCGGCGGGGCCGCGGAGCGCCGAGAGGTTCTCGAACACGTGGTAGCAGAGGAAGGCGCCGAGCGGCAGCACGCCCGAGAGCGAGTGAAGGCGGCGCCAGAGGAAGGAGTGATCCGCGCCGGCGTCCCTGCGGACGGCGTCGGCGGTGGTGGCAGCATCGGCCATGTCGGATCTCCTGATTACCTCTCGCTGCGAGACCTGGCCATCGTTGGGAGCCCCATGAAATCAGGGGCTTTCATGGCGGACAGGAGACGGCCTGTCTTCCAGCAGCGGCGCGGCGGAGGCAAGGAGAATCCGGCGTCCGAGGGCCGGTGGCGGCACACCGCGAGTCGGATTCCGGACGCGGACGACGTCCGTCCGGCCCCCAGGCGCTCGACGGCAGCGAAGAACGCCGGAGGGGCTGCCTTCACCTCGATTTCAAACGGGGGCGGTGGCGCGCACGTCCTGGAGCTTATGCTGGGCGGGCTCGGGCCCGAGCGCGTGCGACGCTCAGCTGCCCTTCAGCCCGCTCCCCGCGACAACCGGCCGTCCAATCCTGGTCGGACCGACGCCGCGCTCGATCTCGGCACGCAGCTCCGCACGCAGCCCGAGCAGGAATCCGCCCTCGGCGACGATGAACAGGGGGCCAATGAGCAGGCCGACGAGGTCGTCCAGGAATGCGGGCTTGCGGCCCTCGAACCCGTGCCCGATGAACTGCACCACCCAGCCGATGAAGAAGAGTCCGAGGCCGGCGCCGAGCCAGAGCGACGTCGGGCCCGCCGCGAGCGTCGCGCCTCCCCACCAGCACAGCGCGGTGAGGAGGACCATCGCGACGCCCAGCGCCCGGTCGAGCATCAGGTCGTAGACCAGGGCTGCGACGCCGACGATCACCGCCGGAGTGATGGGCAGCCCCCAGGCGACGAAGAGGACGGGACGGGAGAGCAGGATGACGACCGCGAGGTAGATCGCCGGGATCCCCACGAAGTGACAGGCGATGTTTCGCCGGTCCCGGTGGTAGCCCGCGTACGTCGTCAGCTGCTCGCCCAGCGTCTTCATCCGCGCCCTAGAGCTTCACCTCGTCCACCGTCTTCTTCACCGAGGTGAACGACTTCTGCAGCTCGGCCTTCTCGGCGTCGTCGAGCTTGAGCTCGATGATCTTCTCCACACCACCCGAGCCGATCTGCAGCGGCACGCCCATGAAGAAGCCATTGATCCCGTACTGGCCCTCGAGGAGCGCCGCGCCCGGGAGCACGCGCTTCCGGTCGAAGACGAAGCTCTCCGCCATCGCGATCGCCGAGGCCGCCGGGGCGAAGTACGCCGAGCCGGTCTTGTAGAGGGCTACCAGCTCTCCCCCGCCCTTCCGGGTCCGCTCGACGATGGCGTTCAGCTTGTCCTTGGGCAGCATCTCGGTCAGTGGCACCCCGCCGACCGTGGAGTACCGGAGCAGGGGCACCATGTCGTCCCCGTGCCCACCCAGCACCAGCGCCTCGATGTCCCGCATCGACACGTTCAGCGCCTCGGCGACGAAGAACTTGAATCGCGCCGTGTCCAGCACCCCGGCCATGCCGACCACCTGGTTCTTCTTGAAGCCGGTGATCTTGAAGAGCGCATAGACCATCGCGTCCAGCGGATTGGCCACGTTGATCACGAACGCGTTCGGGCAGTGCGCCTTCACGTTCGAGGCGACGTCCTTCATGATCTTGAGGTTGACCTCGAGCAGGTCCTCGCGACTCATCCCCGGCTTCCGCGGCATGCCGGCGGTGATGATCACCACGTCGCTGCCGGCGACGTCCTTCCAGTCGGTGGTCCCGGTGACGCGGCAGTCGTACCCGTCCACCGCCGACAGCTGGTTGATGTCGAGCGCCTTGCCCTTCACCAGGCCCTCGGCCGCGGGGATGTCGTAGAGCATCACGTCGCCGAGCTGCTTCTGGACCGCCAGGACGGCCAGGTTGCCGCCGATCTGTCCGCCTCCGATGAGTCCGATCTTCTTCTTGCCGCCCATGATCGCGTTCTCGCCTTTCACATCTTCTGGATGATGGCCTGCCCGAACTCCGAGCACTTCAGCTCCTTCACCTCGCCCCCGCCGTCACTCTTCATCATGCGGGCGAAGTCGTAGGTGACGGTGCGCGCGCCGATAGCGCCGTTCATGCCCTTGACGATGAGGTCCGCCGCCTCGGTCCACCCGAGGTGCCGGAACATCATGTCTCCGGAGAGGATGACGCTGCCCGGGTTCACCTTGTCCTGGTCCGCGTACTTGGGCGCCGTCCCGTGCGTCGCCTCGAAGACCGCGTGCCCGGTCACGTAGTTGATGTTGCCGCCCGGGGCGATGCCAATGCCGCCCACCTGCGCCGCCAGGGCGTCGCTCAGGTAGTCGCCGTTGAGGTTCAGGGTGGCAATGACGTCGAACTCGTCGGGCCGGGTGAGGACCTGCTGCAGCGTGATGTCCGCGATGGCGTCCTTGACCAGGAGCTTGCCGGAGGCGAGCGCCGCCTTCTGCTCGGCGTTGGCCGCGTCCTCGCCCTTCTTCGCCTTCGCCTCCTCCCACTGTTCCCAGGTGTAGACCTTGCCGCCGAACTCACGCTCGGCGAGGGCGTAGCCCCAGCCCCGGAACGCGCCCTCGGTGAACTTCATGATGTTGCCCTTGTGCACGAAGGTGATGCTCTTCCGCTTGTGATCCAGGGCGTACTTCATGGCGGCGCGGATGAGCCGCTCGCTCCCCTCCCGCGAGACCGGCTTGATGCCGATGCCGCACTCCTCGGGGAACCGGATCTTCTTGAACTCCTTCGGGAAGCGCTCCCGCAGCGTGGCGAGGAACGCCTGGCCTGACTCGGAGCCGGCCTCGAACTCGATGCCCGCGTAGATGTCCTCGGTGTTCTCCCGGAAGATGACCATGTCCACCTTCTCCGGATGCTTCACCGGGCTGGGGACCCCCCGGAAGTACCGGACCGGCCGGAGGCAGACGTAGAGGTCGAGCAGCTGGCGGAGCGCGACGTTCAGGCTCCGGATGCCTCCACCCACGGGCGTAGTGAGCGGCCCCTTGATACCGACGAGGTACGTCCGGAACGCCTCGATGGTCTCGTCGGGCAGCCAGTTCTTGGTCTGCTTGAAGGCCTTCTCGCCGGCGAGGACCTCCATCCACGCCACGCTCCGCTTGCCGCCGTATGCCTTGGCGACCGCAGCGTCGAAGACGGCCTGGGAGGCACGCCAGATGTCGCGCCCCGTCCCGTCACCCTCGATGAAGGGAATGACTGGCCGGTCGGGCACTCGGAGTGTTCCCCCGGACAACGTGATGCGGTCACCTGCCGGAACGGGGTTGCTCATGACGGTCTCCCGAGTGGAATTCCCTTGGCGGACTGGGGGTATACGGGACGCGACAACGGCTTCGCAACCCAGAACAACGGCCAACTCTTTTTGGTTGAATCGATCCTCTTCCCGGTGAAATGACGCCTTACGCCATGGCCAAAGACACGCTGACGATCACCGACAACCGCACCGGCAAGTCCTACGAGGTCGCAATCAAGGACGGGTGCATCAAGACGGCGGACCTCCGCCAGATCAAGGTCGATGATCACGACTTTGGCCTGATGGGCTACGACCCGGCGTTCCAGAACACCGCCAACTGCCGGAGCGCCATCACCTTCATCGACGGCGACAAGGGCATCCTCGAGTACCGCGGCTACCCCATCGAGCAGCTGGCCGAGAAGTCGAGCTACCTCGAGGTCGCGTACTTGCTTCTGAATGGCGACCTGCCGAGCAGGAAGCAGCTCGACGAGTTCGTCCACACGGTCACCCATCACACGTACGTCCACGAGAACATCAAGGAGTACCTAGACGGTTTCCGCTACGACGCGCACCCGATGTCGATGCTGGCGGCAACCATCTCCGCCCTCTCCTCCTTCTACCCGGAGGCGAAGAACATCAAGGACGCCCAGAACCGCCGGATCCAGCAGATCCGCATGGTGGCGAAGATGCCCACCATCGCCGCCTTCAGCTTCCGGCACTCGATGGGCCTCCCCTACGTCTACCCGAACAACGATCTCTCCTTCGTCGGCAACTTCCTGGCGATGATCAAGAAGATCGGGACCGACACCTACAAGGTGAACCCGGTCCTCGAGCACGCACTCGAGGTGCTGTTCATCCTCCACGCCGACCACGAGCAGAACTGCAGCACCACCGCGGTCCGCCTGGTGGGAAGCAGCCAGGTGGATCCCTTCTCGGCGGTGTCGGCGGGCATCGGGGCGCTGTACGGCCCCCTCCATGGCGGCGCCAACGAGGCGGTGCTCCGGATGCTCAGGAGCATCGGCCACGTGAGCAAGATCCCCGAGTTCATCAAGGAGGTGAAGTCGGGCGAGGGCGAGACCCGGCTGATGGGCTTCGGGCACCGGGTCTACAAGAGCTACGACCCCCGGGCGAAGGTCATCAAGAAGGTGGCCGACGAGGTGTTCGAGGTCACGGGGAAGAATCCCCTCCTCGAGATTGCCCTGGAGCTCGAGCGGATCGCGCTCCAAGACGACTACTTCGTGAAGCGGAAGCTGTACCCCAACGTCGACTTCTACTCGGGGTTGATCTACGAGGCCCTCGGCTTCCCCATGGACTTCTTCACCGTGCTGTTCGCCATCCCGCGCACCGTCGGCTGGGTCGCCCAGTGGGAGGAGATGGTGCTCGACGCGGAGCAGAAAATCGCCCGTCCGCGACAGGTCTACACCGGACCCAAGCGCCGGGATTACGTTCCCTTCGACAAGCGCTGACGAAAGGCCATGACGCTCGACTTCACCTGCCAGAAGTGCGAGGGCACCTTCGAGATCGACGCTCAGGATCTCATCGACGGGAGCGAGAAGCTCGAGTGCCCGCACTGCAACACCCGCGCGCCGACCAACGTCGTCGATGACTTCGTGGCCGCGCTGACCGAGATGCGGGCGCAGGTGGCGGCGCTGAGCAAGCGGTTCAGCTTCTCCACGACCCTCGAGAGCGAGGACCTCGCCGAGCTCGACGCCGAGGACGAGGACGACGACGACGACGACGACGACGATGAGGACGACGTCGACGAGGACGACGACGACGACGACGACGATGACGACGATGACGACGAGGACCTCGACGACGAGGACGAGGACGAGAAACGCTGAGCCTGGTCGCTGGCGCGGGGCTGCGCGCTTCCTCAGGCGTCCCCCTGGTGCGGGGGACTGACCTGCCGTCCCGAATGACACGGGCGGTCGCAGCCTCGTAGACCGGCAGCACGTGCATGGGCGTCCGGACTGTCCGGCACCGTTCGCTTCACTGGCCGAACCCCCGCCTCGTGAGGAGCCTTGGCTGGTGCGCTCCGCCCTGCTGCTCCTTCCCCTGCTGCTGTCGGCCAACTCGGCGCCCTCACCACTGGTGCAGGTGGAGGTGAAGGACGTCGTTCCGCTCAAAGAATTGAACCAGCACGCGGTGGTGCTGGTCTCGAAGGAGGACGGGATGGTGCTCCCCCTCTTCGTGGACGAGACCGCGGCCGTGGCGATCGCCTTCCGGCTAATGGGCCGGCCTACCCCGCACCCGATCGCCCACGACCTGCTCGACCGCATCGTCCCGAGCCTCGGGGGGCGCCTCACCGAGGTCCGGATCGACGGGCTGAAGGACCACGTCTACCAGAGCCACGTCGTCATCCAGCAGGCGCACCGGCAGCTGGTGATCGAGGCGCGCCCCTCGGATGCTGTGTCGATGGCCCTGGCCGCGAAGGTGCCGGTCTACACGACCCGGGAGGTGATGGCGGAGGGGGGCATCAGCCGGGCGGAGATCGACTCATTCGGGAAGGAGCCAGCCGACCCTGGTCCGGGCGTCGGTGGCAGCGGCGGCGCGGGAACCACGCCGGCTCCGGTCCCTCCGCGCGCTCCCGCGGCTCCCTCGCGCGCACCGGCGACGGGAAAGCCGGTCCAGCTGTAGGCCAGGGACTGGAAAGCCCGGCCCCCCCTCCCAAGGGAAGCCGGGCTTTCGCGAGGCGAACCGCAATGGGGCATCGCCACCCGATACGGCCTGCCGGGTGACGAGTCAGGTAGAGCAGCGTCGGCCCTGCTCCAGCGTGGGAGCCTGTTCGTATTCTGCTCGATGACAAAGTGTCAAGGCGCGGTCTGCGCTACAGGATCCGTGCCGTGACGCGTCGCTCGAAAATCGTCTGCACCCTTGGCCCCGCCACCGATGCCCCGCGGGTGCTCGCCGGGCTAGTCGCCGCCGGCATGGACGTCGCCCGGCTCAACTTCTCGCACGGGAGCGAGGCCGAGCACCGGGCCCGCGCGGAGGCGGTCCGGCGGGAGGCGCGCAGTGCCGGGCGCAACGTGGCGATCCTGCAGGATCTCCAGGGTCCCAAGCTTCGCCTGGGCACGTTCGCGCAGGGACGTGTGGAGCTCCAGCCGGGTGAGACGGTTCTCCTCGCCACCCGGCCGGGTGTGGTGGGCAGCCCACGGGTCATTCCAGTTCCTCTTCCGTCACTCGCCCGCGACTCCCGAGTGGGAGACCTTGTGCTCCTGGACGACGGTCGGATCCGGCTTCGGGTCAGGCGGCGCCGGGGTCGGGACGTCGAGGCGGAGGTGGAGATCGGCGGGCCGCTCTCCGACCACAAGGGGGTGAGCCTCCCCGGGGCGACCAGGTCGATCTCCGCCTTTACCGCGAAGGACCGCCGGGACGCGGCGCTGGGCCGGGAGCTGGAAGTGGATCTGGTCGCGATGTCCTTCGTCCGGACCGCGCGAGACGTCCAGACCTGCCGGAGGCACCTCGCTCCCGGAACGCGTCTCATCGCCAAGATGGAGAAGCCCGAGGCGATCGAGAACCTGGAGGCCATCGTGGGCGCGGCGGATGGCCTGATGGTGGCGCGCGGCGACCTCGGCGTCGAGCTGCCGCTGGAGCAGGTGCCCGGCATCCAGAAGCGCCTCGTGCACCGGGCGAATCTCCTGGCGAAGCCGTGCATCGTCGCCACCGAGATGCTGGAGAGCATGATCCAGTCGCCGAGGCCCACCCGCGCCGAGGTCTCGGACGTCGCCAACGCCGTCCTGGACGGGGCCGACGCGGTGATGCTCTCGGCCGAGACCGCGGTGGGTCACGACCCGGTGGCGGCAGTGGCCACCATGGCCCGCGTCGTCGAGGAAGCCGAGCGGTCCATCGCCGTCCGGGTCCGGCCCCAGCTGGAGACGAGCGTCTCCCCCGGCATCGCCGCGGCCGCGGTCGAGGCTGCGCGGAGCGCGGGGGCCAAAGTGATCGTCGCGTACACCGAGAGCGGGTATACAGCTCGCCTGGTGGCTGCGTTCCGGCCGCCGATGCCGATCCTCGGGCTCACTCCCAGCGAGCGGGCGGCTCACCAGCTCGCCCTCGTCTGGGGTGTGGAGGCGCATCGCGTGCCGCGGGTGCGCTCCACCGACGCGATCATGTCCCGGGCGCGCGCCGAGGTCCGCAGGCGGGGTCTCGCATCTCCCGGCGACCGGATGGCGATCGTCGCTGGCGTTCCGCTGAACGAGCCGGGGAACACCAATCTCCTGACCGTGCAACCCGTCTGAGGCGCCCGAGGACCTGCCCTGCTGATCCGGCGCTCCATCCACGGAAGGACTACCCGGGCGCCCGCACCTCCGCCCGCGCCGCCCCACGCTGGACGGCGAGCCCGAGCTGCCGCGCCGCCTCCGGAACTCCCTCGCGGACGCTGCGCCAGCGAGGCGCCCACGTGGTGGCGGCCCGAAGCTTCGTGTTGCTCAGCCGGAGCGAGCGCGACATCAGCTCGAAGAGTCCGATGACGGAGAGCCAGCGCGGAATCGGCCTCGGTGGGCCTGCACCGATGGCGCGTCCGCAGACCTCGCCGAACTCCTTCCGTGTGAGCGGTTCGTCGTCGCACACCTCGTAGATGCCTGCGGGGGCCCGGAGCGCGGCCACCACCGCCGTCGCGGCGTCCTCGTGGGAGATGGCGGGCCAGTAGGCGGCGGGGGCTCCGGGAAGAGGCATCCAGCCCTTCCGGAGCGTGCCCAGGATCTGCCGGAGCATGGGGTCGGGGCCGTAGAACCACGCGAAGCGGAGCGCCACGCCCGTCCCTCCAGCTCTGCTGAACCGCTCCGCCGAGGCCTCGGCGTCGAGCACGGTGCGGTTGTAGGCCGCGGTCTTGACCGGCCAGCGCTCATCGATCCAGTCGGCCCCGCCGTCCTCGTGGATCGGCGCGAACGACTCCTGGATGAAGCGGCGAACGCCGGCGGCGGCCGCTGCGACTGCGAGAGTCGCAGAGCCGTCGCGGCGGATGCGGTCGTTCTCCTGCCAGGACCTCCGGAAGAACATCCTGAACATCGAGGACGGCATGTGCGTGGCAAGGTTGATGACCGCGTCGTGTCCCGCGACGGCCGACCGGACCGACGACGGATCCAGGAGGTTCATCGACACCGGGGTCGCGCCCACCGCGCGAAGCAACTCCTGCTGCCGGGGCGTGCGCCCGACGGCGGTGACGGGGTGACCGGCGGAGACGAGCAGGGGCAAGACGCGACGACCGATCACGCCGGTGGCGCCGGTCAGGAGGATGCGATCCATGACCGGTCCTATGGCGGTCAGCCGCCTGCAGCGCATCGACCGGCGCCCGTCGAGGCGCTGGGCCGGATGAGCGCTCCTCTCACGTCCGCCACGCGCCCGGAGTCACGCCTGCGGCCACGCCATGGGGAGCGCCGGCTGCCGGCCCGCCCGCTCAGGGACCGCCGAACCGGACTCCTGGCCCGAGGACTCCGACGAAGACGACGAACGTGATGGCCGCCGCGACGAGCCAGCCCCGGCTCCGGGGAACTCCGAGCGGGACCTTTCCCGGACTCGCCGCCGGGCGCCGCGCGTACAAGGTGGGGTACCAGAACAGGAGGGACATTCCACCGAAGGACGCGGCCATCGCGGAGATGAGCACCAGCTGCAGCCCGTGCGGGTTGAGGAGGCCCGCGGCGACGAAGGTGAGGCCCCCCACGAAGTAAGGGAGGAGACTCAGGGTCCGGGCGCGCGCCTGGCGCTGCTCGACCCCCGGGCCGAGGAACGGCTCGAGCCATGGCATCAGAAGCCTCGGCGCGACCAAGAAGTACAGCACCGCCCCGGCAACAGCGAGCGCGCCACGCCAGGCGAGCGCCGGCTCCAGCCCGCGGACCACCACGGCCCAGTCGCCGATGTTTCCCAGCCCCGAGAAAAGAAGGTAGCCGAAGGCCGTGAGGAGATTCACCGAGAGCAGCAGCCACGCGAACGCGCGACCGTGTCCTGCGTCCCTTGGAAGCCGCTGGAGCGCGATCCACACCGGGACCGCTGCGAGGACGTTCGCGATGCTTCCGCCGGCAGCCAGCCAGCGCCGGGCGGCCCCGGGAAAGCCGTCGATGGAGCACTCGAAGAAGATGGCGTTCAGCTCCTGGGGCTTGCCG
>CAZDSB010000308.1:0-4481 GCA_964507515.1 uncultured Myxococcaceae bacterium | reverse complement strand
GACGAACGCGTCGACCTGCTCGGGCGTCAACTCGGACTTGAAGGAGTGACTCTTAACTTTCTCCACGCCTTCGAGAATTGCCTTCTTGAGCTCGTCGTCCTTCTTCGCCTGAAACGCCGGCGTGCTCATGTCGACGATCTTGAGCTCCTTGCCCTTGTCGGTGTCGCCCTTGCCAGCGGCGCCATGACACGAGGCGCACTTCGATTTCCACGCGCGCTCGGCCTTCTTGTCGGCCTGCGCCAGCGCGGTGGGGCCGAGCAGCAGCACAGTTGCGACGACAGACGTCGCGAAACGAACCCTCGTCATGATCGAGTCCCTCCCTACGCGGTCACTTTTTGAAGGTGCGGATGTAGGCGATCAGGGCGTCCACCTGTTCGGGCGTGAGGTCGCCCTTGAACGCGTCCATCTCCTGCTTCACGCCGCCCTTCTCCTTCTTCACGCCGTTGAGGATGGCGTTCTTGAGCTCGTCGTCCTTCTTCGCCTGGAACTCAGCGGAGCTCATGTCGATGATCTTCATCTGCTGGCCCTTCTCGGTGTCGCCCTTGCCAGCGGCGCCGTGACAGGAGGCGCACTTGGCCTTCCAGGCTCGCTCCACCTTCTTGTCGGCCTGCGCCAGCGCAGAGGTGCCGAGGAGAATTGAGCCCACTGCGACCGCCGCCATGACACGAACGTGTTCCATGCGCTCCCTCCGGGTGTGTCCCGTGTGCCTATTCCGTACCACTTTTGCACGACGCGGACGCGAGCCTTCGCGCCCGGCCAATGCAACCCGCGCAAATGCCTCCGGTTGGCCCCCTGATCGTTCGGCCGATGCGCATGAATTGCGCGCCCTTTCCGTCGGCTCCGCGTAGGCCTTTGGGCCCACTGGAAACGGATGTCTCGGAGGAGGACGAACGAAGTAGCGTCTCCACGCGGGAGGGCTCCGGTGACGCGGGAGAGGGGCCAGCGATGAAGCACGCGCTGATGCTGCTGGGAGGGGTCGTCCTCGCGCTCGGGTCGGGGTGTCTCGGAGACCGTGGGCCCGTCGGACCTCCGGGTGATGCCGGGCCGCCCGGACCAGGCGGAGACGGAGGCTCCTCTTGCCTGCAGCCCGGAGGGCTCAGCGCGGCCGTGGCGGTATCGACCCCGGTGAACGGAGCCTTCTTTCTCGTCGGCGATCGGCCGGTGGTGACCATCACGTTCACGGATCCCTGCGGGCACATCGTGCCTCCCGAGAGCCTCGGGTCGACCGCCGACTTCTTCGTCGTCGGCCCCCGGGCACCGACGAAGACGGTCACGGCGTACAAGCTTCTGAACTTCACGCCCAGGCCCTTCGGGGCGCAGAGCCTGCTGCCGCTCCCGGACGGCGGGCTGCCCAACGCGAACATGACCGTCCAGCCGGACGGGACCGTCGTCTACACGCTGAGCCCGATCACCACCGAAGCCCCCGGGACCTACACGGCCTCGGTCTGGGCCATCGGCCCCGACCCGCTGAACCAGATGTTCGTCCTCCAGGACTTCCAGATCGGGACGGCGACGGTCGAGCCCCTGGCGAGCGGACCCGCCGATGGCTCGAGCTGTGCGAGCTGCCATACCAACGTTGCCCCCGGAGGGAAGACGTACATGGCCCACGGCCCGCCCGCTCCTCCGCGCGCGCCGGTGGGCGATTACTCGCTCGACCAGCTACCCATTGGCAGCTGCAAGTCCTGTCACAACAACGCCGGCTACAGCCCCAATCATCTGCTGCGAAAGACGCATGGCGTCCACCGCGGCGAGCACCAGCTCGCTCCGGGCGCCGCGCACCCGGAATACGGCTTCGGCTTCGACTCCTCGCTCGCCGCTTTCCTGAACGTGGGCTTCCCGATCATGCCCACCGGCGGAACTCCGGGCGTCGTGCTTCCGGCGTCGGTGGCGATGGAGAAGAGCTGCACCACCTGTCACGTCGACGATGCGTGGATGAACAGACCCTCTCGTGCGGCCTGCGGGAGCTGCCACGACAACGTCTACTTCGCCGGCGCGCTCCAGGCCGACGGAGGAGTGGACCCGAACGCCACGACCGCGGTCTTCGACCCGCCCACGGTGCTCGGCAGCCCCGGTGGCGCCGGCTGCACCGATGACGCGAGCTGCACCGCGCTCAGCAGCTTCGCCACCTGCAACACCACGACGAAGAATTGCGAGCTGACCACCAAGCACCCCAGGCAGGACGATGATGCGCAGTGCGCGACGTGCCACGGCCCGACCAATGGCGTCTCGCCCATCGCCGGCCGGCATGGCATCTCTCCGTTCAACCCGCCGATCAGCCTCGAGGGCTACACCTTCAAAAGCGTGACCGTGACCGGAGGAACCGGTCCGGGTGGCAGCTTCCAGGTGGGCGACACGCCGACGCTGAAGTTCCAGCTCTTCGACAACCAGGCGACGCCAGCCTCGGTCCCGGATCTCAAGACCAACGGAGCGTGGGCCGGCACCTTCCTCGTCGCCGGTCCGACGTCGAACCCCCAGCGCGTCTATGGAACCCCCGGGGGAGGGGTGACCATGAAGACGAGCGGCACGTTCACCTACGACGTGCCAAGCGCCACGTATACCTACGTCCCCGCAACCCCCTGGCCGGCGAGCTCCCTGGCGCCGATCAACAACCTCGGCGCCGGAACGCAGACCAACCCGCCCGGGAACTACACCGTCTGGTTCTACTGGGCGCGGACCACCAGCGGAGTCCGTGACGCGGTCGATGCCCAGGTCGCGGTCGCCTTCGGGGTGAACCAGAAGCCGTCGGGCAGGCAGGTGGTGACGCAGGCCGCCTGTGGTTCGTGTCACGGCATGACCGACTCCGGCTTCCCGCACCTGGCGCTGCACGGAGGCCAGCGGAAGAACGGCGAGACCTGCAGCACCTGCCACACCCAGAACGCGTTCGACCGGGTGGCGGGGCCGGGGACGACCGGCCTGGGGTGCACGACGGACGCCCAGTGCCCCGGCTCTGCCGGACCGACCCCGTGGGAAGCGTGCGTGCCCGGCGGCCCGGGCAGCATCTGCACCGTGACGGTGGACCCGACGCCCGGAATCGTCATCGACTACCAGCAGCTGGTGCACGACATCCACTTCGCGCGCCTTCGCGAGGGCTTCAAGGAGCAGGGCAACCTCGGCCTTCCCCCGAATATCGCGCCGGCGACGCTGAACTACCTGGGCTTCCAGAACAGCCTGCTCGACTTCCAGGAGATCCTGGCGCCGCTCGACGTCCGCTCCTGCACCAACTGCCACCGCGACACCAATGCCAGCTGCTCGGACAGCGCTCCCTGCGGCTACGGCCAGAGCTGCCAGTCCGGGAAGTGCATGAACGTGGCCTGGCTGAACCCCACCGCAAGGGCCTGCATCACCTGCCACGACGCCGCGGACTCCGCGGCCCACGCGGCGCAGCAGACCACCTCGTCAGGGGTGGAGACCTGCCCGGTCTGTCACGGGCCTGGCGGGATCGTCGAGGTCTCCGTCGTTCACAACATCACCTCACCCTTCGTCCCTCCGTACGCACGCGAGCCGTAATCGCCCTCGAACCAGCCACCCGCAGTGAGCGTTCAAGAGGAGCTTCACGGACCATGAGCCGAGAGATGTTCGGTTGCAGCAGGAAGGTCGCTCGGCGATCGATCCTCGTGCTGCGGGTGGGCATCCGGTGAGCCGAGCCGCCGCGCTGTCACTGCTCCTGGCAGTCTGGGCGCCGCCGGCGGCGGCAGAGACGATCGACGCCAGCTCGACGACGGTCCTTCGACTGAAGCCCGACTGGCAGGCCGGGGACACCCGGACGGGGTTCTGGGGCACCGAGCTCGTGGGGCTGTCGGTCCGGAACATCGAGATGTCCGGGGTGGACGACCTCAAGATCCAGCTCTCGGCCTGGGGACAGCTCGCGTCCCTGAGCAACCCGGCCGGTACCGGTACCGGGACGACCGGCGACATCGATCTCCTCTACGTGCAGGGAGCGCTGTTCCAGCGACGCCTGAGCCTCACCCTCGGAAGGCAGCTCGTCTCCGGGGGGGCAGCCCGCGTGCTCCAGCTGGACGGGGTGAACGCGACGGTCATGATCGACAAGGGATTCGGGGTCACCGGGTACGCCGGCGCTCCGGTCGTGTCTCGCTTCAACTACCCCGTCGGTGAGTTCGCATTCGGCGGCCGGGCCTTCTGGCGACCGACCTACGGAAGCGAGATTGGCATCTCCTTCCTCGAGATCATCAGCGGAAGCGTCCTCTCCCGGCAGGACATCGGGGCGGACGCGCGGTGGGTCTTCCTCCCGAACCTCTCGGCGACCGTGTCCGGCATCTTCAACATCCCGGAGACCGCCTTCTCCGACGCCGGCCTCACCGTGAACTGGCAGGCGCTTCCCACCCTCGGGCTCTTCGTCAAGGGGCAGCACACCTCGCCGGACCTGTTCCTCCCGCAGACATCCATCTTCACCGTGTTCGCGAACATCAACAACGACGCGGTGGGCGGAGGAGCAGTCTGGGATGCGCTTCCCCGTCTCAGCT
>CAZDSB010000307.1:0-10527 GCA_964507515.1 uncultured Myxococcaceae bacterium | reverse complement strand
CGCGATGTCCCCGCGCCGGTCGGCATCGCCGTCAGCTGCTTGAGATCGAGCGACCCGACCAGCGCCCATCGCGCGTCCGGGGAAAGGTCGAGCGCGTACCCTTCTCCCAGGATCTGCACCGACCCACCCTCGGTCCCGCGCAGAATCACCGAGACCGACTGGGTGTGCCGGGACGGTTCCAGCGTCTCGAGCGCGGAGAACAGCACCTTGCCGTCCGCCGACAGCGCGGCCAGCGGGTAGATCCAGTCGCTCCACGAAAGGATCTTCTGAGGCCCCGTGCCATCCCCTGCGTAGACGAGGTCGATCCGCGCCACCTGGTCCGTGATCAGCGCGTCTCCGGCCGCGTCCACGTCGTCGAGGCGGATCTCGGACAACCCCCGGTACATCTGCCGGACGGCGCCTCCCGGAGCGACCGCGGAGAGGAGGTTCTTTCGAAACTGACCGGCGGTGAACCAGACCTCGGAGTCCGCTGGCCCCCAGGCCAGCCCGAACGCGGACGGAAGGCGTGGCGTCAGCGTCCGTGCGCGCCCCTGCAGGTCGGTGACCATCACTTCCCCCAGGTCGTCGTCGGGCACCGGGTGATGGAGAAAGCCGATCCGGTCTCCCTTCCGCGAGAATCGCGGGTTCGAGATCCAGCCGGACGTCTGGAAGACGACGTGACCGGGCGGACTCTCGAGCACGCGATTCGTGCCGACCTGTCTGACGACTGCCAGCTCTCCGGTGGGAGACCAGTCGGCATACTCGACCCCCTCCTCGACCTCGCGAGGCGTCCCTCCCACCGAGGGAACCCGGGCCAGCGTCCCCTGCCGGGTGAGCGACTGAGAGAAGCGCGGATGAAGGAGGAGCGCCAGCTCGGAGCTGGCAGAGACCCCGAGCAGCCGCACGTCCTCGAGCCCGAGCATCTGCGCGGCCGGGCTTCCTGCTGGACGGACGAAGATCTCCTCCGGACGTCCCTCGAACGCGGCGCTGTAGACCACCCGTCCGTCGGGCAGGAACCGGGCCGCATCGACGCGACCCCAGCGAAAGGTGAGCTGCTCGACCTCGGGAGGAGGCCTCGAGGGCACGGAGGCCGGCACGAGCCGGGAGACCCCGGCGACGGTCGCGAGGACGACCAGCGCTCCGACGAGCGCGCCCCACCGGAGAAGCCACGCACGTGGCCGCGGGCTCACGCGGCCGGCCGGACGATCACTCGCTCTCCGCAGGACCTCCAGAGCGAAGGCGAGGTCGTCGGCCGACTGGAACCGACGCGCAGGGTCCTTCTCCAGGCACCGCTTCACCAACTCGGCGACGGGCGCCGGAACGTCCGGAGGAAGCGGTGCTGGCTCGTTGTGGAGGATGGCGTTTCCACTCTCGAGGATCGACCGGCCGGGGAACGCCCGCTGTCCGGCGAGCATCTCGTGGAGTACCGCTCCCAGACTGAAGAGATCCGTCCGCGAGTCGACCGGCTCTGCGTTCAGCTGTTCCGGTGACATGTAGCCCGGCGTCCCCAGGACGAAGCCGGTCCGGGTCCCCCGCCCGGTGGGCGTGAGCGTCGCGTCCATCAGCCCGTGCGAGACGTCGCCGGGAGCTGCCTCGGCGAGCTTGGCGATCCCGAAGTCGAGGACCTTCACCTGGCCCGAGGAAGCGATGAACACGTTGTCCGGCTTGACGTCCCGGTGCACGACGCCGTGCGCGTGGGCCACCGCGAGGGCGTGGGCGATCTGCGCTCCCCATTCGAGCGCCGTGCCGGGCGGAACTCGCCCCCGGGAGAGGCGGCTCCGGAGGGATTCACCCTCGAGGAGCTCGGTGACGAGATACGGGCTGCCCTCGTGGCTGCCGACGTCGTACACCGCGACCAGGTTGGGGTGGTTGAGCGAGCCGGCGATCCGCGCTTCCTTCTCGAAGCGGCGCACCAGCTCGGGATCGGTCGCCAGACCCTCGGTGACCACCTTGAGAGCGACGTCGCGACCCAGCCGCTTATCCCGGGCCCGGTACACCTCGGCCATCCCCCCGCTCCCCAGCGCCGAGAGGATCTCGTACGGGCCCAGCCTGGCGCCGGCGCTCAGCCGCACGCGAGGAACAGTACCGACCTGAATCGAGGCAGGGAAACCGGGGAGCCCGGGGCACGCAACACCGTCGCAAGTCCTGGCGCCGCGAGGGACACGGAGCGCGTCAGGTGCGAGGCCGGATCAGAGATGCAGCTCGAGGTACGTCGCCGGTTCCTCGCCCGGACGGAAGCCGCACGCCTCGTAGAAGCACTCGGCGCCGGCGTGGCCGGCCAGGACCCAGGCGGTCCCGATGCCCTCGGCGGCCATCCACCCGGTCATCGCGGAGACGAGCCGGCGGCCCACGCCGCAGCGGCGCCACGCCGTCCGGACGCCGATCTCGTAGAGCAGCAGCTCGCGCGCCGGCTGCTTGCGCATCGGGAGCAGGAGACAGAAGACGAACCCGACGACCTCGGGGCCGGCCCACGCGGCCCAGTGAAGGACGTGGGGGTCCGTCAGGTGCGCCCGGGCCGCCTCGGAACCGAGCGGCGTGCGCGGTCCCCGGCTGTCGTCCATGTCGAAGTCGGTGTCGTCACGCGCCAGCAGCGCGAGCACGGACTCATCCCCCGGATTGAGCCGACGAATGACCACCGCCGGCCCGGCACCCGGACGTTCCATGGATCAGAACGGGATGTCGTCTTCCTGCGCGCCGGCGGCTTGGTTCAGCTCGTCCATCTGGGGCGGAGGCGGACCGAAGTCGTTCGCACCGTTCGCCCGTGGACGGCCCGCGCCGGCGCCTTCTCCACGACCGCCGAGGAACACGACGTTGTTGGCAACGACCTCCGTCGTGTAGTTCTTGCGGTTCTCCTTGTCCGTCCACTCGCGGGTCTGGAGCCGACCCTCGACGTAGCACTGGCGGCCCTTGGCCAGGTACTCGCCGCAGAGCTCGCCGAGCTTTCCCCAGACCACGATGCGGTGCCACTCGGTGCGTTCCTGCTTCTGGCCCGACTTGTCCGTCCAGCTCTCGCTCGTCGCGATGCGGAAGTTGGCGACGGCTTGCCCGCTGGGCGTGAAACGCACCTCGGGATCCGCACCCAGGTTGCCGACCAGGATGACCTTGTTCACTCCTCCAGCCATGTTGGTGATTCCTCCGTTCGAGAACCGGACCGTTGCGGCCCGGTTGCTGAATGAGTTCTCTAGCAGGTCTCGCTGACAGGAGGTGCCCGCGTGTCCGAGGCGCCGTACGTCCTCTATTACTGGGCGGAAATTCAGGGCCGGGGCGAATTCGTCCGGCTGGCCCTCGAGGAAGCCGGCGCGCCGTACGTCGACATCGCACGCCTGCCGCGGAGCAAGGGCGGCGGAGTGGAGCCCATCCTGGCCGTGCTCCGCGGCGAGCTGGGGCCGCACATCCCGTTCGCCCCGCCGGTCCTCCAGGCGGGCGACGTCGTGGTCGCGCAGACCGCGGCGATTCTCCAGTTCCTCGGGCCGCGGCTCGGCCTCGTTCCGAGGGATCCGGCGGATCAGCTCTGGGTCCACCAGCTGCAGCTCACGGTCACGGACCTGCTCGCCGAGGTGCACGACACGCATCACCCCATCGCGGTGGACCTCTACTACGCGCAGCAGAAACCCGAGGCCCACCGCCGGACGAGGCACTTCCTGTCGGGCCGCGTCCCGAAGTTCCTCGGCTACTTCGAGCGCGTCGTCGAGGCGTCGGGTGGTCCGTGGGCGCTCGGGAAGACGTTCAGCTACGTCGATCTCTCGCTGTTCCAGGTCCTGGAGGGGCTCCGGTACGCGTTCCCCCGACGGATGAAGGCGGTCGAGGCGCGCCTCCCGCGGCTCCGGGCCATCGCCGCGTCCGTGCGAGAGCGGTCTCGCATCGCCGCGTACCTCGGCTCCAAGCGCCGGATCCCCTTCAACACCGACGGGATCTTCCGCCACTACCCGGAGCTCGAGACGAAGGCCCCCGTGAAGGCTGTGACCCGTTCCAGTCGGCGCCGCTCCCTCGGCCGTCGCCGCAGCGCCAGGTCGTGAGGTCCGCGACGACGCCGCGGTCCTCTCGGCGGCCGCCCCTGCCCCTCGACGGGCGACCGCCGGTTGACGTTGTCACGTGCCCGCCCGTGCGGCCGGGGTTGCCGACGCGGGGTGTCACCTGCGCTCGGCACGTGGATCCGAAGGCCCGGGGTCTTCCTCCACCCCGCTCCCGGATCGCCCACGTCGGAGACCGTCCACGTTTTCAGATGCTGCGACGACCGGATCTGGTGGGGCATCGCGCACCCAGGCTGCTGGCTGAAAGTGTCATTGACCTCGACATCTACTTCCAAGAGAGTTGCCTCGCCCACGCGCACCGCAGGTCGCGACTCTTGGGGGAGGAAGCCGATGCTCCGTCACATCCTGGCAAGCCTGGCTGCTGTGATCGTCATGCTGAGTGCAGCGCCGGCGCTCGCCGACAAGGGGGGAGTCCCCAACGGCGGCAACGGCAACGGCAGGCATCACGCGCCCGAGTTCGACATCGCCGCCGTCGGTGCGGTCGCGGCGATCCTCGCCGGAGGCGGTATCCTGCTGGCCCGGCGGCGGCGTAGCAGCTGAGCTCCGTCGTCGCTTCTCGCAGGGCCTGAAGGACCGAGCCGCTGACCGATACGGATCTGCTTCCTGACTTGCGGGAGGCGGAGGCACGGCGTCACACACGTCCCGTGCTCCGCTGGGGAATCCCGGTCGCGCTGCTCGTCGTCGAGTACCTGATCCTCTCGTTCCTGGTCGACCTCCCGATGGACGGGCCGGCGATGCGGTTCGTCCACGCCGTACGGCTGGCCATCCCGGTGATCCTCGGCTCGTTCGCAGCCGGGTGGATGCTCAGGCGGGGCGCCCCGGAGCGAGCGACCACCGAACCCCTTCCGCCCTGGAAGCCCTGGCCAGCCGCGGCGCTCCAGCCGGTCGCGTTCGCAGTCACCGCCGCGGTGGCCCACGCCGTGCTCCGTCCGGGAGCTCCGCCTCCCTCGACGGCGGTGGTCGCGGTCGTCCTCGCGCTCGCCGCCGTCACCGCGATCATCGCGCTCTGGATCTCGGCTCCGCCGTCGTGGTTCGCCACGGCGGTTCTGCGTGACTGGGCCTATCCGCTCCTCGCGGTCGCGGTCGGGGTGCTCGCCTGGCGAGCGGCGGCGGGCGCGGAGGAGCTGTGGGGCGTCCTGTCGGAGACCACGCTGCGGGGCGCAGCGGCCATCCTCCGGGTGCTGACCGCGGACGTGACGGTGGGGCCGGAGCCGGACACCATCGACGTCGGTGACTTCGGTGTCGTCATCACGCCCGTCTGCTCCGGCGCCGATGGGCTCGGTCTGGTGGTGCTCTTCCAGGCGACCTGGCTCGCGCTCGCCCGGGACCGGCTCGTGGTGCGGCGCGCCGTCCTCCTGCTCCCGCTCGGGATGGCGCTGGCCTTCGGCGCGAACATCGTCCGGATCGCGGCCCTGCTCTGGGTCGGAGGCGCAGGACACGTCGAGCTCGCCAGCGGCGGCCTCCACTCGAAGCTGGGCTGGATCCTCTTCATCGGGATCGCGCTCGGGACCATCGCGGTGGCGGAGCGGATCCCCTGGTTCCTGCGAGCGACCGGCGAACGCCCCCACGAGACCGGCGCGCTTCCGGCGTCGGCGGCGGCGTACGTCGCCCCGCTGCTCGCGGCGCTGGTCGTCGCGCTGGTGACGAGCATCTGGAGCGACGACGCTCTGGACCGCTGGTACGTGCTCCGGATCCTCGCGGCATCGGGCGTCCTCTGGCTCTTCCGGCGCGACCTGCCTCGACCGGTGATCTCACCGTCCGTGTTCCCGGTGGTCGTGGCAGCGGTCACCTGCGCCGTGTGGATCGCCCTGGTCCCGGTGGACACGGCCGCCGGCGGTCACCTCGCGGGCGAGCTGCGGGCGCTCGGCGCGGTGGAGCGGTGGGTCTGGGTCGCGGTGCGGGTGGCCGGTTCGTGCCTGGTCATTCCGGTGATCGAGGAGCTGGCCTTCCGTGGATTCTTGCTCCGGTGGCTGGTGTCACCCGAGTTCGAGCGCACCCCACCCCGGGCCTGGACCTGGTCGGCCGTCCTGCTCTCCTCCCTGGCCTTCGGGTCCCTCCACGCCCACTGGATCGTCGGCACACTCGCCGGGCTGGCCTTCGCCGCGGTCCTGCTTCGCCGGGGCCGGCTCGGCGACGCGATCTTCGCCCACGCCCTGGTCAACGCGGGGATCGCGGTCGCAGTCCTGGGCTTCGGGCGCTGGGACCTCTGGGCCTAGCCCTTCACCGCCCCCACCGTGAACCCGGCGATGAACCGGTCCACGAACAGGTTGTAGAGGAACGCGATCGGCACCGAGGCCAGGAAGCACGCGCCCATCAGCGAGCCCCAGAAGTACACGTCACCGCGCACCAGGAAGGTGGGCACCCCCACGCTGAGGGTCAGGTTCTTGCTGGTGGTGATGAAGGTCAGCCCGTAGACGAACTCCTGCATCACCAGGGTGAAGCTGAAGATGACCGTGGTCAGCAGCCCCGCCACCGACATCGGAAGGATGACTCGCAGGAACGCGCCGAAGCGCGAGTGTCCGTCGATCATCGCCGCCTCCTCGACGTCCTTGGGGATGACCTTGAAGAACCCCATCAGGAGCCAGGTGCAGAACGGCACGGTGAAGCTCGGGTACACCAGCACCAGCGCCCAGAGCGAATCTTGAAGTCCGAGCATCCCCACCACGCGCGACAGCGGGATGAAGAGGATGGTGGGCGGCACCAGGTAGGTGAGGAAGATGCCGATGCCCAGCTTCTCGCCCGCCGCCCCGGTCAGCCGGGCGAGGCTGTAGCCCGCGGGCACCGCGAGCACGAGGGTGATCAGCACCACCACCACCCCGACGAACAGCGTGTTCAGCACCCAGTGCACGAAGAGCGTGTCGTAGAAGAGGACGCGCAGGTGCTCGAGCGTAGGGGGCGAGTGGTAGACGAACGGGTTGTGCGCCGGGTCGAGCAGATCCTTGGTCTGCTTGAACGTCGTGATCAGCATCCAGGCGAACGGGAACGACGCGAACGCAGTGAACGCCGCGATCACCCCGAAGTTCACCACTCCCCCGGCGACCTTCTTCGGGTCGGCCATCAGACCACCTCGGAGCGCCGCGCGAGCCGGAGCAGCAGCACCGCGCAGACCGCGAGGACCGGCAGCAGGAACAGCGCCACCGCCGCGCCACCGGAGAGGTCACCGCCGTCGATGCTCTTGAAGAAGGCCAGGCTCGCCAGCACCTGCGTGCTGTCGAACGGCCCGCCCCGGGTGAGCACGTAGACGACGATCATGTCGGTGATGCTGAAGACGAGCCCGAACAGGACCGCCACCACGAGGATCGGCAACACCAGCGGGAGCGTGATGACGAAGAGGTGCCGGAAGAAGCCGGCGCCATCCACCTCCGCCGCGTCGTGGATGTCCTGGGGGATGGACGACAGGCCGCCGAGCGAGATGACCGTGGCGAGCGGCATCGTCCGCCACACGTGCACCCCGATGATCGACGCCATCGCGAGGTTCGGCTGCCCGAGCCAGATGGGCCAGGTGTTCGGTCCGAAGACGCCGATGTGTCGCAGAGTCCAGTTGATGACGCTGTAGACCGGGTCGAAGATCCACAGCCACCCGATGCTCCCGAGCGAGATGGGTGCCACCCAGGGAAGCAGGATGAGCATCCGCACCAGCCACTTCCCCCGGAACTTCCGCTGCAGCGCGATGGCCAGGATGCTGGCCAGGACGATGACCAGCGTCTGCGACGCCACCGCGAAGATCGCCGTGTTCCCCAGCGCCTTGAGGAACGCCGGGTCCTCGAGCGCGGACTTGAAGTTCTCCAGGCCCACGAAGCGCGGCGTCGAGGTGCCGATGGTGACGCTCGAGAAGCTGTACCCGATCGCCATCAGGAACGGCACGCCCACCACCAGGGCGATGTAGAGCACCGCCGGGGCGAGCATCAGCCGGCCGAGCCAGCTCGCGCTGTCCGACACTCCGGCGGCCCGCTCCCGGAAGCGCAGGCGAACCAGCGCCGGAGCGGTCACGCGGACCTCCTCGGAGAGAGCGCCCGCGACGCCACCCGCAGTCCGGTGGCCGGGTCGAAGAACTTGAGGTTCGACTCGTGCACCCGGAAGTCGTAGGCGTGCCCTGCCTCGATTGTGGAGTGAATGGTGTAGGCGAGGCTGACGATGACCTTCTCCTTGGGCGAGTAGTCGGGGAGCGTCCCGTAGAGCAGCCGGCCCGCGCCGAGGTGCTCCACCCGCTCGACGGCGAAGCGCATGGGAACGGTGGGACCGGACTCCTCCCGTCCCGAGGCGACCGGCGGCAGGAGCTGCTCGGGCCGGAAGCCGACCAGCACCCCGTCGACGTTGATGAGGTTCATCGGCGGGCTGCCGAGGAAGCCGGCGACGAAGGTGTCCGCAGGCTCGTCGTAGACCTCCTGGGGCGGCCCCAGCTGGCGGACCTTGCCGGCGCTCATGACCGCGATGCGGTCTCCGAGGCCCATCGCCTCCACCTGGTCGTGGGTGACGTAGATGGTGGTGGTGCCCAGCCGGCGCTGGAATTGCTTCAGCTCGTCACGCGCGAGGTTGCGCAGCTTGGCGTCGAGGTTGGAGAGCGGCTCGTCGAGGAGAAAGACGTCCGGATGGCGCACCATCGCTCGCGCCAGGGCGACCCGCTGCCGCTCGCCGCCGGAGAGCTGGCGAGGCTTGCGGTGGAGCAGCCGCTCGATGCCGAACATCTTCGCGGCCTTCTCCACCTCTCCGGCGATGCTCTGCCGCGGGGCCCCCTGTGCCTTCAGGGGGAAGGCGATGTTCTTGGCCACCGTCAGGTGGGGGTAGAGCGCGTAGCTCTGGAAGACCATGGCGATCTTCCGTGTCCTGGGTGGGAGCTCGTTCACCACCTTCCCACCGATCAGGATGTCGCCGGCGGTCTGCGTCTCCAGCCCGGCGATCATCCTGAGCAGCGTGGTCTTCCCGCATCCCGACGGCCCGAGGAGCACCAGGAACTCGCCCTCGCGGATCGCGAGGTCGACTCCATCCACTGCGGTGTGCCCGGTGAACTCCTTGCGCAGCGCCTTCGTCTCGACGGTGGCCATCGGTCAGTCGCTACCTCGGGGCACTAGATGAGCTTTCGCTCCGCCCACTTCTCCCAGATCTTCTTGTACTTGTCCTCGGCCTCCTTGACCGCCGCCTCGGGAGTGAGGGCGCCGGTCGCGGCCTGGGCGAACATGGTGTTCAGCACCCACGTGCTGTAACCGTCGTCGATCGCCGCCGTGGAGTAGCCGGGGTAGCCGACGTTGGTCGCCCAGTCGAGCGAGTCGCCGAGCACCGCGTACTTGTCCGGTGGCTGCGCCTTGCTGTCCTTGGCGATGAGCTGCTTGATGTCGGGGACCTGCTTCGGCCAGCAGGGGAAGTTGTAGAACTCGCTCCCCTGGAAGGCCTGGTGGAAGTTGCCCACGTAGTCGACGAGGAACTTCTTCGCGCCGTCGATGTTCTCGGCGAACTTCCAGATCACGTAGACGCTCATCACGTGCTCGAGGCCCATCCGGCGGGTGGGGCCCTTCGCCGCCTTGGCGAGCCAGATCTTGTCGCCGATCGCCATCTTGTCGTTCTCGGCGCTCCGGGTGACCGAGATGGCGTTGAGCACGACCGAGGCCTTGCCGGCGAGCATCGCCCGGTTGTTGCTCGAGGCGTCCCAGGCCAGCACCTCGGGGGTCATCGTCTCGGTGTAGAGGGCCTTGACGAACTTCACCGCCTCGATGGTGTTCTTGGAGTTGAGGATGAGCTTGCCCTTGTCGTCCTGCTCCGAGCCGCCGAAGGAGTAGAGGAGCGCGCGCATCGCCATCGCGGTGTCGATCTCGGAGGAGAGGCCGATGCCGACGGGAATGCCGGTCTTCTGCTTGATCTTGGCGCCGCCGGTCCGGATCTCGTCCCAGCTGTTCGGCTTCATCCCGACGTCGTCCCAGAGGTCCTTGCGCCAGTTGATCGGGTCCGGGGCGTAGCTGTCGGAGAAGCCGTGGTACTTCTTGGTCTTGGGGTTGTACGTGCTCTTGATCGCGAGGTCGATCGGCTTGCCGTACTTCTTCTCGCACTCCTCGTAGATCTCCTTGTGGTCGATCACGTCGTTCTCGTAGACGGGACGCGGCCACAGGAATCCAAAGAGGTCGTGGCCCTTCTTCGCCGAGACCTCGGACGCGGCGGTGGGGTTGAGGGCCGGGATGCCGACGTTGTCGACGGTGACCTCGGTGTCGTTCTTCTCGCCCCACGCCTTGATGTAGGAGCCGTTGAACCACTTGTCGTAGCCGGGGACGAAGTGGTTCCACTGGAGGAGCTTCAGCTTCTTCTTCGCGCCCTGGGCGAAGACCTGCCGCCCCATCCCGAGCGCCGAGGCGACGCCGGCAGCCCCGGTGACTTGGAGAAGCTTCCGTCTGGAGATACCCATGTGTTGCTCCTTCCATGACCGGCGGCCACGTCGGTCTCGTTTGTAGTGAAGGCGCGCAGAGTACCGACCCAGGTCGTAACGCGGTGCAACATAACTGCTTGCGATCCCATCAAATGTTCTCCGGCCCGG
>CAZDSB010000306.1:0-3851 GCA_964507515.1 uncultured Myxococcaceae bacterium | reverse complement strand
CGAGGCGGCGTGTCTGGTGGCGGCGGTGATGTGGCTGCCGGCGGCGTTGCTGTGGCTCCGGCAGCGCCGGGCGGCGGAGGAGATTCCCTCCGGAGAGGCAGCGACCGGCTGAGCGGGGCAATTCCCGGTCGGACGGTCCTGGCGACGCGAGTCATTCGCTTCGCACGACCGCACTCGGGAGACGGCAGGTCGCCGGCGAGGTGCCCCTGCGGAACGATGATCCCAGGCGCCGTACGTTTCCTCGAGGCCGAGCCTCCCGGGCGAGGCACCGCCGAGCTGGAGGCTATATCCACAACTCGCACGCACGGAGAATGCTGCTGACGACCCATCATCGACATACAAGACGCAAAAATCACTGCCTGTGCAGGTTGTGGACATAGCCTCCAGCGCCCATCCGTCGCGGCGGGCGGGGCAGTCCGTGGCATCGGCGCTGGGTCGGTCGACGCGGCCGGGCTCGGGCTCGGAGACGCCTCGCGGCGGTCGTGCGCAGCACCGGGATGAGGCGCTCGGTGGCCCCACCTTCCGAGGGTCGCAGGAGCGGGCGGGCCGCGCAGGCCGCCCGGAACGCGCACTGCACCGGATCCGCGCTCACCGCGTCCCCTCAGGGCAGTCAGCGGATCCGCGGCGAGCGACCTGGCCTCGTTCTCCACAAGGCGCAGCAACTTCTCCGAGACTCAGCGCTTCGCGACACGGCCGCGGGCCGCCTCGAGCGCGTCCTCCAGCCGGTCGTTTCCCCAGTACATCTCCCCGTCGACGAGGAAGGTCGGTGCCCCGAAGATGCCCAGCGCCTGCGCCCGCTGCACCTGGGCCCGGAGCCGCGGCTTCTCCTCCGCGGATTGCGCCCGGGTGAGGACCTCGTCCGCCGGCAGGCCCAGCGAGGCGAGCACCTCGCGCACCGCCTCGACGGTGGAGATGTCCCGGTCCTCGGCGAAGTTCGCCCGGGACAGCGCTCGGCAGAAGGGCCGCACCCACGGCGCGTCGCGCCCCGACAGCGCCACCCGGACCGGAAGCACGGTGTTCTGCGGGAACCGGGCCGGCTTCTTCCAGGGCAACCCGTGCTTCGCAGCCTGGCGCTCCATGTCCTTCCACACGTAGGCGCCCTTCTCCTTCTGCAGCACGAAGGGCGAGCTCTTCCACCCGAAGGCCTCGAACACCGGGCCCAGCAGGAAGGGCTCCCAGCGCACGCTCACCCCGGCCCGCTCGGCGAGCGCGTCGATGCGCATGAGCGTGAGGTAGCTGTAGTTGCTGGCCAGATCGAACCAGAGGTCCATGGTCTTCCTCACGAGAAGGTCACCAGCACTCGCGCCTCGATGCTCTGGCGCGGCGGAGCGTCGGGCGGCATCGACGGATGGTCGAAGGCCGCATGGGGAACGAAGCGCGCCACGCCGCGGTCCGAGTCGTACTGCTTGAAGAGCAGCACCTCGTCACGCCGCATCTCGGAGACGTACGACCAGAGGTGCCCGGGCCGGTGGCGGACCAGCGAGATCTCCCCGGTGCGGTCGGGGTAGCGGAGCTCGGTGGCAACCAGGTCCTCGGGGAGAACGCTCCGCGCGTCGCAGACCGCGAGTGGCGTGTCGAGCACCGGCGACGCTCCGATGGAGCGCCAGACGTTCACGATGGCGAAGCGACGGGGCAGCGGGCGGCCTTGCAGCACCTTCCCGTAGCGCCTCGCGCCGGAGGCCTCGGTGTAGTCCACGTGCACCCGACCCGCCGGGCCGGCGAACGGACCGCTCCGCCCGCCGAGGGTCATCGGCGGCCGCCCGAACTCGCGACGCCGGAGCTGGGTGTCGAACACGTGCGCGCTCCGGCCGCCGGTGGCGCCCAGGACGAGCTCCACCAGCTCGGGCACGTAGCGGGACTCCACCTCCTCCTCGTCGAGGAAGTCGTGCACCGACGACGGGGCGTGCCACAGCTCGAACCCGTTGCGGTCCAGGTCCAGGAAGCCGGCCGCGTCCCGGGCGTCGTGGATGACCACCGGACGCGAGTCGAAGTCGCATCCGTCGGCACGCACCCCCGGCGGCGGCCGGCCCACGTAGCTGTACGGGACATCGGGACACCGGCCGAGATACAGGAGCGGTGCGATGACCGACCCCGGACGCGGCCGCTCTCCCTTGGTGAACTGGGCGATGCTGGTGTTCATGGGCCTCATTCGTACGAAGCCGGCCGGCGAGGCTCCAATGCCGTCTCGGGCCGGTGTCCATGCGGAGCGGGAATGCCACCCCGGCTCCTGAACCTTCCGCCGCTCGAGCTGTTCCGGGGCTTCGTCGCCGTGGCGAGGTCCCTCAACGTCACCGCCGCCGCCCGCGAGCTGGCCATCACCCAGCCCGCGCTCAGCCGGCAGATCCACGCGCTCGAGGACGCGCTGGGCTGCGCGCTCTTCGTCCGGCGGCACCGCAGCCTCGAGCTCACGCCCGAGGGCACCCGGCTCTTCCGCACCGCCGACGCGTGGCTGGACCAGCTCGGCGAGGCCATCGAGGCGCTCCGCCCCTCGGACCCGAGCTCGGTGGCCATCACCACCTCCAGCGGCTTCGCCTCGCTCTGGCTCCTGCCGCGGCTGGGCGAGCTGCAGTCCAGCCATCCCGAGGTGGACCTGCGCGTGGTGGCCAGCAACCGCATCCTCGACCTGGAGCGGGAGGCCATCGACCTCGCGGTTCGCTACTGCCCCGCCGAGCACGCACCGTCGGGCGCGGTCCGGCTCTTCGACGAGGAGCTGCTGCCCGTCTCCAGCACGAAGGTGGACCTCGAGGACCCGGCGCAGCTGGGGAAGGCTGTCCTCCTCGACTACGACGATCCGGCGCATCCGCTGCTGCACTGGGCGCACTGGCTGCGGGCCTCGGGCAGCAAGCGCGCACGACCGGGCCGCGTGCTCCGCTTCACCCAGTACGAGCAGGCCATCCAGTCGGCGCTTGCCGGACACGGAGTGGCGCTCGGGCGGCTCGCCCTCGTCCGTCCCTTCCTCGACTCGGGGCAGCTGGTGGCCGCGACGACGCGCCGCCCGCTCTCCATCGGGTACGCATACTGGCTCGTCTGCCGGAGCCGGCCGCTCGGGCGGAACGCCGGGATGGTGCGGACCTGGCTCCTCTCGCGGGCGGCGGCACCGGCCTGACCGCGCGACGCAGCCCATGACTCCGGCGAAGAGCTGCCGCGTGCCGTGAGAGAAAAACGGCGGCTCGTCGCGAGTTGGGGGGACCCCCACGACGGAGCCGCCGGCGACGGTTGGTTGCTTTCCCGCTTTCCGACCGTCGAACGGATCCAACGCCGGGAGAGCCACGGGGGTAAAGCCGCCGGCTCAAGGAGCAGAGCGGTGGCGCCGGCAAGCGAGAAGCGAAAGCCCTTCGCTGTCATCTGCAGCGTCGATGCGCGCCACCCGACGGCAGATGGAGCCCCCTTCCCCGCTTCCATTGCATCTCGGCGGAGGTCCGCGCTGTCCTGCGCACATGATGCGCACCGGAGCCGGTCTCTCGCTGCTACTCCTGATCGTTGCCGTGCCGGGGTGCGTGACCGCGAACGCCGCCGCTCCGGGCGCGAGCTCGGTCGCGCTCGAGGCACCCGACGAGGGCTGTGAGCGGCTCGGCCGGCTCTCGGTCCGGATGTCCACCGAGCTCCTGATGTCCGAGGACGCGCTCCTCGCGTCCGCAGTGAACGAGCTGCGCCGGCACGCGGCAGTGCGCGGGGCCACGCACCTCGTCGTCTCCCGGCCGCCGTCCGGCCCGGCCGCGGTGTCCTACGGCACCACCGCCGCGGCGAGCGGCGTCGCGTACCGGTGCCCGTGACGCTGGCGCCGAGCTCGCCGCCGACTCGCGTCTTAGGACAATCGTAAACAGGACGTCACTCGCAGGCCGCTGGAGATT
>CAZDSB010000305.1:0-3160 GCA_964507515.1 uncultured Myxococcaceae bacterium | reverse complement strand
GCGCAGCGGCCGGGGCAGCAGCGGGCGCTGTCGCTGCGAGGCCTTGCTTGTACGTCTGCTCGTTCACCTCCGACACCTCCGAATTCTGGATGGTGACGGTGCTCGAGGTCTGGGCGTCGGTCAGCGTGACCGCGCCGCCCTCCTTCTTCTTGACGTCCTCCGAGTAGTAGATCTTCCCCGTGCTTGGGTCTTTCACCATGTAGTACTTGGTGCCGCCGCAAGCGACGCCTGCTCCGAGGATCACGACAAACCAGCCACTGCTGAGAATCCGCTTCATCGGCTCTCCCTCCTCAACATCCACGCCCAAGTGGACGACTGCCCGTACGGCTTAGCGCCAAGTTCCGGTCCGGCCGAGATCTTTCGGCCTACCCAGACCTCTTTTCAGCTCCACAAGAACAGAACCCGGTTCTCGCCATAGGCCGGGTAGGGGGCCGGTTCGCGGTGCTCACCGCTGCCGAGGGTAGAACCCTCCCGGGCGCCTCGTCAGGCCAGGGCGAGTCTCGAGCCTCGGGACGGCACCAGGGGCCGACGCCCACAGTCTGCAAGGCGGCCGGGCATGTCCGGCGATCGTCCCTGTGCCGACCCTGTGCAGTGAGCACGTGGAATCTGATGGGCCGAGGCGGGGACGGCCGAACCGACGTCGAGCTGTCCCGGAGGTCTGGGAGGTAAGCAGCTGCCGCAGTGAGGGCTTCTGCGGCCTCCGGTCAGTTCAAATCCTTCCCCGGCAGGTCGTCGAAGGGCCCCCAAATGCAGAGGTTGCGGCTGCCCCCCGTCCGCTCTACGACCGCAGTGATTAACCGCTAGCCGCCTTTTTCGGGGCGAGCACTCGAACGCATGCCGGCCCATGCGAGCCGGGAATGAGGGCGCGCAACCTGGTTAGCGGTAGCCCAAGAAGCGGGCCCCCGCAACTCCTGAAATGCTGAAGCCCTACCGACCCTTACGGCGGTGGGGCTTTGGTGTTTCTGGGGGCCAAGAACACGGGGTGTGTCCTAAACGTGTCCAAGACGCTCGAACGCGTGCACTGCCGCTCGCAAGTCCTGCCGAGTGCAAGTCAGCTGGTCATTGCGCAGGAGCGGTCGTGATGCTCGTCCGCGTTACCTCGCCATCCAGGACGCATTCCAGCCGGAGAACGGGTCGCCGGACCGCGCAACGTTTACCGTGAATCGGATGCAACGTGGCCCTCCGGTGGGCGAGAACTTTTCGGAGAAGAGCCGAACGTCTCATTGGACGCCGAACCACTCGCCGCCGCGGAGCGAGAGGAGGTCGCCGGTGGCGAGGTCATCGACGCGGAGGTGAGGGGGGCGCAGCGGCGGGACGTCGAGCCGACGTGTCACGGACCCGAGGCGCGTGACGAGGGCTTCGAGCCCTTGGCCTGGGTGACGCTCGCACCGCTGCCGGTGGCCGTGGCCGGTCCTGGCGGCTGGAACGAATCAAGAAATTGCCGGATTGGAGCCGGGACGGTCCCCTGGGGATAGGTCCCAGCCACGGTATACACCCGCGAATCTCCGACCAGGAGACGGGCGGTGACCTCGCTTCCCTGCGGATCCGTGGCCGTGAACTCGCGACCGGGCAGGCCGGCGACAACGAGGTCGTGACTGCTCACCAGCGATCCATTCATGGACCGGAGCGTGGACTGCTGGAGCGAGTCCAGCAGCTCCTTCCGCTGGAGGTGAGCCAGGCTGCCGTTCGGGAAGTCGCTGACCGAGACCAGGTACTTGGCCATCTCGTCTCGTACCAAGGTCAGGTGCGTGTACACCGGACCCGATGGCGTGGTCTCGGTGCGTTCGCTCTGGAGCGGGCTCGGAGGCATCAGAACCGTGAACCCGCTCGCACCGTGAAAGGGCACCAGCGTCGTCGTCGCGGACGACTTCTCGACGCGCGCAGGACCAACCGAGGTCGCGGTAGGCTTCTCGGCGGGAACCGCCGCCGCACACCCGATGGCCAGCGCCAGCGGAGCGGACATCCACCCGGTTTTCATCGGTCAATCCTCCATTGAGGCCTGTTGGACCCTGGTGAGTTCGAGATCGAGTTCCCAGAAGTCATGCGCGAGCCGAGAGCTCCGTAGTGCGAGGACCTGTCTCAGGCCGACGACCACTCGGGTCCGGAGGGAGCGGAAACCCATCCGCGAACATGCGATGGGTCAGCCAGTCGCCGAGGAAGGGAAGGCTGATCAACCGGAGGGCGAGTTCCCGGAGGGTGAGACCGAGCGCCGTCCGGGGAGCGAAGCCCGAGGCGAACGAGCGTGCCGCTCGCTGCTTGCGCTCGATGAAGGGCCGATACATCTGCTCGTACCGAGGAAAGGCACTCCGGTGATCGCCCTGGGCCCGGCGTAGCTCCCCGGCGAGGACGTACGCGCCAGCCATCGCCAGCGCGGCGCTTTCCCCGGCGAGAAGCGACGGGCAATGAGCTGCATCTCCGACGAGCGCGGTTCGGCCTCGGGACCAGGTGGGAAGCTCCACCTGCGTGACGCCGCCGTAGTACAGCTCGGAGGCGTCCTGCAGGCGGCCGAGGATCTCCGGGATCTCGACCCAGGAGGCCCGGGCGAACGCGCTCTGGAGGAGGCGTTTGTCGGTGTCGAGATCGTCCCCGTGCTCGGACATCGGCTCAGGGGCTGCGAAGATGAGCAGGAACGCCGTCCTTCCGTCCCGAAGCGCGTAGCGGCTGATCTGACGGCCCGGCGCGGCGTAGCTCACGTACGTCCGTTCGTCACGTCTCGAGTATCCGGGACAGGTGAACGCTGCCGCGCAGTATCCGAGATAGCGAATCCACCGGTGTTCGGTGCCCAGAACCAGCGCGCGGACCGTGGAGTGAAGCCCATCGGCGCCCACCATGAGATCGAACCGCCGTTCCCCGGCGCGGGCGAGTCGAACGTCCAGACCGCCTTCGTTCTCGGTGACCGAAGTCACGGTGTCCCCGAGGAGAATCTCCGCTCTCGAGCGAGCGCGCTCGGAGAGGACCCGCGCGAGCTCGCCCCGGGGGATGCTCACGAATCGATCTCCCAGCGCGCGGCGGATGCGGGATGCGTCGACCTCCGAACGGGTCGCGCCAGACGAATCGACGAAGCGGAGGCAATCGATCGAGTCACCCCGCTCGCGGATGGCGGGCAGGATCCCCATCCGCTCGGCCACATCGAAGCCGACACCCCAGAAGTCGAGCATGT
>CAZDSB010000304.1:0-3176 GCA_964507515.1 uncultured Myxococcaceae bacterium | reverse complement strand
CCGTTGCGGGTACTTCCCCCGGATGCTGGACGGGACCTTCGACTACGGCGCCTACGTCGAATGGGCGCTGAAGGCGCCGCTGCTCTTCCTGCGTCGCGATGGCGACTACGTCATGCCGTCGATGACCTTCCGCGAGCTGCTGGAGCACGGGTTCGAGGGCAGGCCGGCGCGACTCTCGGACTGGACGGACCACCTCTCGACGCTGTTCCCGGAGGTGCGGCTGAAGCGGGTGATGGAGGTGCGGGGCGCGGACTCGGTGTCGCTCGAGCAGACGGCGGCGCTGGTCGCGCTGTGGCGAGGCCTCCTGTACGACGACGGCTCGCTGGACGCGGCGCTGGGGCTGGTGCCGCGGCTGTCCTTCGCCGAGCACCTGGCCTTCCACGAGGAGGCGCAGCGGAACGGCCTCGGAGGAAAGCTGCGGCGGACCTCGCTCGCGGCGATGGCGCTGGAGATGGTGCGGCTTGCGCGCGTGGGCCTCGAGCACCTGGACCCGGAGGACGTGGCGCTGCTCGAGCCGCTGGAGGCGCGTGCGCGCTCCGGCCGCTCGCCCGCGGAGGACGTGCTGGAGACGTTCCGGGAGGAGAAGTCCCCGTCGCGGTTCCTGTCGCGGTTCGCGCTGCTTCCGGGCTGAGGCCCGTGCCGGTGGTCAGTCCGCGCGCCGCTGGCGGACGCGCTGCGCGATCCCGAATGCGATCAGCACGACGCCGGCGAGCAGGAAGGGCAGCATCAGCACGGTGAGGAGGCGGAGCACTCCGCAGGGGCCCTCGAAGGACCACGCCACGAGCGGCTCGCACGACGGCTCGTAGAGCACGAGCTGGGCCACGAGCGCCGCGTCGCTGAGCACGGCGGTGATCGAGAGCGCCACGCCGACGATCAGGGCGGCCGTACCAGGCGAACGACGCGGGCCCCGCGGCAGAGGCCCGGTCATCTTGCCCGCCAGCCCGAACGCGCACGCCGGGCGAGATCCACGACGACGAGCGCGAGGCAGAGAACGACCAGCAGCTCCATCGCGAGAACTTCGTACCAGAGCACCGCGCAGCGCCCCTCGCGGATCCCGTGCGCCCCCGGCTGGCAGATGGGGACGAAGAGGGCGGCGAACATCGCGTAGGGGAAGAGGCCGACGACTCCGAGGGTGGTGACGATGAGGCCGGCGACGAGGAGCCTCTTCCCGCGACGGCCCGCCGAAGGGGACATCGGGGCGTTACCGGCGGCCGAAGAGCTTCTTGAGACCGCCGAGGACGCCGGTCTCGGGCTTGAGCGCCACGGCGGGGGCCTCCGGTTCCGACGGCACGCGCGGCGGCAGTGGTGCCTCGGACTCGGGGCCCGACGCCGGCATCTGCAGCTGGAGCGGCTGGCGCTTCCCGCTGGGGTTCGTCGCGTCCGCGCGGAGGACGCCGTCGGTGTCCAGCGAGAGATGGAGCAGCCAGTCGCCGGCGCGGTCCGCCGGTGCGCGCAGCAGGCCGAGGAAGCTCCGCGGATCCGGCGCCTTCGCCGTGCCCTGGAACACCTGCACCTCCAGCGGCGCCCCGAGCGCGAGCGTCATCGTCAGCGTCTTCTCGGCGGGAAGCTTCGTGTTCCGGTCCAGCACCCGGACCTGTCCGAGCTCGGGGGCGATGATCTCCAGTGGAACCCCGAGCACCTCGTGCATCGCGGTGCGGGACGCGGTCTTCTTGCCGTTGGTGTTGAGGAGGTGAGCGAGCGCGGCGGCGCCGGTCGAGACGGCTGACCCGGGGTCCACGTCCGTGCGCGCGTAGCGCCCCATCGCGTCCTCGATCATCTTCCGGACGTGCGGAAGCCGGGTCGCCGCGCCGACCACGACCAGCTCGTCGAGCGAATCCGGGGCCAGCGACGCCGAGCGGAGCACCTCGCGCGCGAGGAGCACGCCTCGCTCGACCAGCGTGGTGGTGCGCGCCTCGAGGTCGGTCCGGAGCAGCCGTGAGCCGTCGATGATCCCTTCCTTCACCGTCGGGTCCTCGAGCTGGGTCCGCAGCTGCGCCGCCTCGGCGATGCGCCTGCGGAGCACGGCCCCATCGGAACGGGCCGCCTTGTCGAGCGCCAGCGCGATCTGCTCATCGAAGTTCGCCGACCCGAGCGACGCGTCCCCGCCGCAGGCAACCATGTCCAGGTCGTTGCCCGCGGCCGCGAGCACCGCGATGTCGCAGGTGCTTGCGCCCATCCGGAACACGAGGATGCGCCGTCGTGCGAGCCCCCGCCCATGGGCGAAGGCCATCGTCGCCGCGGTGGGCGCCTGGACCAGCCGGACGCCCTCGAAGCCGGCGCGCTCCGCTGCCTCGCGCAGCCGCTCGCGCTGGACGGTGTTGAAGGCCACCGGAACCGTCAGCACCACCCGTCCGGCCTGGTGGGAGGTGACCTCCTCGGCGCGATGACGCACCCAGCGGAGCAGCGTGGCCACGAGCTCGCCCGCGCCGACGGTGCCGCCCTCGAGCGCGAAGGCCGCCTCGCCCCGATCGTCCGGTACCAGCATCGCCGGCCAGCGCCGCGCGACCGTGCGAGCCGTGTCCGCGCCGGCAGGAGTTCCCAGGAAGGGCAGAGGCGCCCCGACCCAGAGTGCCGCCTCGGGTGCGTCGGGGGGGAGCATCCGCGGCGGCGCTCCCGGCTCCCGGACCAGCCGGACCGGGACCTCGTGACGTCCCCCGACCGCATCGAGCACCAGCGGCCTGGCCTTTCCGTCGTGGAACCAGCTGGCATGGACCGACTCGGCGTTGATCTCGATGCCGAGCTCGGTGGTTCCCACCGGAGCTGCCCGGGTCCCGGCCTCGGTCGCTGGCGCCTCGGTGCGCTCGAGCGGGGCGGGTGATTCCTGCTCGCGTGCCTCGACGGCCGGCGGCACGAGAGTCAGCGGTGCCGGGGCGGGGGGCGCGACCGGCGCCTCGGTCTTCGGGACCTCGGGCTCCGCCTCGAGGCGGATCGCGCCCTCCTCGACGACCGGTGGCACGTCCAGCGGAGGCGGCGGCGGGATCGGCGTCTCGTCCAGCGCCGCGGTCTCCATCGAGGGGAGGAGCGGGATCGGGTTGTTGGGCCTGTCCTGGGCCGTGCCGGGCTGCTTCAGCGCCTCCGCAACGTCGTGGAAGGACGACTCGGGAACGTGGAGGGGCTCGTCACCGCGCACCGGCGCGTCGAGCTTGAACCGTTCGGGAGCCTCCGGTGGAGGCTCG
>CAZDSB010000303.1:0-8138 GCA_964507515.1 uncultured Myxococcaceae bacterium | reverse complement strand
CGGTCCTGCGCCAGCGCGGTTCCCGCGCCGAGGATTGTGAGGCACACCACCAGCGAGCGAACAGCGTTCCTCGTCATGCGCTCCCCTCCGGTCAATCCGGCCCCGCTGGTCTCGATTGTCGTCGGAGGCCCGTGCGGGGAGCAAGCCTCGAGCAGACCCGCGCGAGCGTAGTCGCCCCGGACGACGCCGTTGAATTTCCATGACCTCCCTTTCGTACGGGGGTTCACCCACCGGCCCGCAGGGCGAGGACCAGCTGGAATGGCGGCTCCCGACGGAGAACCGCGCCAAGCCTCCCCGCGCTGGCGGAGAGGTGCACCGGGGTATTCCCGCCGGCCACCTGTGCCGCCTCGATGGTGAGGTCGAGCCGGGGAAGGACCCCTGGGAAGAGCATCCCCAGCCGCAGGCGGAGCCACGCATCGGCGGTGAAGACGTCCGGGTCGCGCAGTATCACCGGGACGTCGCTCAGGACTCCGGTCCCCCGCGATCCTCGGACCGTCCGGAGCGCCGCCGAGCCCGGCACGCTGAACGTCTCCCAAAGCGGTGCGCCCGTGGCATAGCGGAGCCGGGCCCCCAGCTCGACCGCCGGGTGGGCCAAGAGCGCGAGCGCGACGGTGACGTGGTGTCGCTGGTCATCGGGCAGCGGCCCCTCGGCGAGGGCCGCGGTGCGTGGGTCGCTCAGCCAGGCATCGAACGGCCCCGCGGCGTTTCCGGTCACGCGGGTGAGCGCCCAGTCGAGCGAGACGCGCGCGGGTCCGGCGCGTGCCCGTGCCCACGCCCCGAGGGCGAGCGACTGTCGCCAGGACCGGGGGTCGGAGGCCAGCGTGCGTCGCGAGGACCAGGCCCCATCCCTGCTGGTCCACTGACCCTCGGGGTCGGTGAGCAGCCCGGTCTCCTCCTCGGTCCAGAGGTTGGAGGTGCGCCGCCACCGGCCCTCGAATCCTCCCTCCACGCCGCGGGAAGGCCGCCCCCGCCAGCCGAGCGCCACCTCGTCGGTCCAGGGAAGACCGCCTGGCGCGAGTGCCGCCGGTCCGCCCAGCTGCACGCAGCCCGGACCGGGGCGCATGCACGCGTCGAAGGCGGCGTCGGTCCAGCCGAGGACCCGCTGCCGTGGCAGAACCGCGCGGGTCGTCACCGCGAAGAGATCCGGCTGGTGGCTGCGCCCGGCGTGCGCGAGGAGCCAGTGGCGACCGTCGCCGCCCACGTTCCAGGCGAGAGCGAGCCGCGGGCCCAGGCCGAGCCGGAGCCCGGTGCTGGAATCGGCGACGCTCGCCTCCGCCGCGTCGAGCCGGAGGCCGAGGCGCACGCTCAGGTCTCCGAGGTGGAGCGCATCCTCGAGGTGCGCTGCCACCGCCCACCCGGCAGGCGCGGTGGCCAGGCGGTCCACCTCCACCCGGTACGCGCAATCCGCCGTGTCGCCGGTGCGGCAATCCGGTCCGCGGTCGAGGAAGCGCACCCCGGACGGAAGCGAGAGCTCGCGGCGGCCGCCGTCCAGCAAACCCTCCACGCCGGCGTCGAGTCGCTGGAGGCCCAGAATGACGTGAGCGGTCGCCTCGAGCCGGAGGCGACTGCGTGTCTCCTCGAGCGTGCTCGCGCCGACATCCGTGGCGAGCGGACCCGGTGCGCCGTCGGTGATCCAGCGGGAGAGATCGAGCCGGCTCGGTGCGTCCGCTGTCCCGGCCGCGGCGGCCGCCCTGGTCCGGTGCTCCCAGGAGAGCCGGAGCTCCAGGCCTGCGCCGCGCGCGAGCGCGTGGGCCCAGCCGATCCCCGCGAGCAGGGCGAGCTCGCGGTCGAGCCGCGCCGCCGCATCGGTGCAGCGAAAGCAGTCCGGGGACTCCGTCCGGCGTCCGGCGAGCACGAGGAGGAAGACCCGGTCCGATGCGCCGGGCAACCAGCGGCTGGTGAGCGCGAGGGTCTGCCGCGAGCGGCCACCGGCGGCGAGCCCAGGCTCCGTCGCCGGCAACCCGAGCCCGGACGCGTCGATCGACAGGACGGCGCCGAGACGACCCGCGAAGAGCGGGCCTCCCAGCAACCCGGAGGCACGCCAGGCGCCGCGGGGCGCGGAGACCGCGCCCTCGATTCCCTCGGAGACGATGGGGCCGGCCACACCGACCGGCGCAGGCCGTGCGGAGAGCGCGGGCGGAGCCCACCTGCCGGCGATCGCCCAGCGTGGCGCGGCGAGCCCCTGATCGAGGATCAGCGTCTCGGTCGCCCCGAGCCCGCTGAGGCGCGCGTCGGAGGCCGCGGAGATCCACGCGCGGCTGGTCACGGAGAGGAATGGCGGGAGCAGGGCGTGCGGGTCGGGGGAGAGGCGGAAGCCGTCGACCGAGAGCTCGCGCTCGAATGGCAGCGGCTGGAGGAGCGTCCACGGCAGCGGCGGCGGAGCAGCAGCGAGCAGAGCATCTGGCTCGTCCTCCTCCGGGGAGATCCTTACCGGGCCGGGAGAGCGCCGTCCGGTGCGACCCGTCGCGTCCGCGGGGGTTCCCTCTGCGATGCGGCCACGTGCGGTGGGCGTCGTCCGGGCGAGCGCCGGCTCGGCCTCGCGGGTGTGCGCCCGGTCGCGACCGGCGGGTACCTCGAGACCGGCAACTTCGGGGCCCGTCGTGGGACCCGGCGCGAAGCTGTTGCCCCCGGCGGTGAGCGCCGTTCCCGCTGCGCGCAGTCTCGGACGCGCCGCATCGGGCGGCAGGGCGGTCTTCCCGTGCGTCGCGCCCGGGACGGATGGAGGCGCGGGCAGGGCCTCGAGCGCCCGGGCATCCCCGGCGCCGGGCGCCTCGAGTGGTCGGGCTCCCGGCAGAAGACGAGGGACGGCGCCGCGTGGTCCGCCAGGAGGCGCGTCCTTGGCTGTCCTCGAGGAAGACGCGGCCTGTCTATCCACCATGCGGGCGAGGGTCGGCTCCGGACCCTCGGCGGGCTGGCCGCGGCGCCCCGCGTCCTCGGTCGAGCGAGCCCTCGAGCGGACGCGCTTCTTCGCCCCCGGCCGGGACGCTCCTCGCGGGCGACGGCGCTCGGTCCTCGGCACGCGCTGCCTCGGAGAGGAGCGCGCCTCCGTGGCGCCGCCACCCGCTGGCAGCTGCGCATGACCTGCCGTCGCTCCCGCGAGCCAGAGCCCCAGCAGGCCCGCCACCCCCCACGCCCCCATCCGGGAGGCTCGCTGCAGCCGTCAGGCCACGGCGTGCCGGAGTGGATGCCGCCCGGGGCGTCCGCCCCATCGGACCTGCGAGGCGCCGGGCCGGGACGCCGCCGGTCAGCGCGCGAGGGCGAGGCCAGCCCGACCGGTTCACCTCAGGCGGCGAGCGACTGGAGCATGAGGGCCAGCTCGTGCCGGCCCGCGCCCTTCGGAAGGTAGTAGTGCGGCCGCGCGGCGAGCGCTTCCTGCACCTCGTCCATCCCCGCTGCGGTCAGGATGACCACCCGCGGACCCTCGGGAGGAAGCCGCGCCATCACCTCGTGCCCATCCAGGCCCGGCATGCGGAGGTCCAGGAGGATGACCGAGCAGTCCACGACCGCGAGCAGGCGGAGCGCCTCTTCCCCGTCGGCGGCGAGCACCGGCTCGTAGCCGAGGTCCTCGAGCTCGAGGGACATCATGTGACGCCAGCTCGGGTCGTCGTCGACCACGAGCACCTTGCGTTTCGGAGTCCCGGCCACACCCACGCGGCCCCGAGGTTGTCAGAGAAGCCGGTCCCCGGTCACGCCCGGGCGGCCGAGGCAGGCCGGAGAGCAACCGGCCATCAGCTCTCGACGGCCCGGCTCCGCGGGTGCCGCACGTCCGTGCCACGCACCATGTAGATGACCATCTCCGCAACGTTCACGGCGTGGTCGCCGATCCGCTCGAGGTGCTTGCAGATCGAGACCAGCGAGGTGGCGCGCCGGATGTTCCGCGAGTCCTCCATCATGAAGGCGAGGAGCTCGTTGAAGATCTTCACGAACAGGTCATCGAGGTGGTCGTCGCCGGCGAGCACCTCCTGGGCCTCGTCGGGGTCGGCGCGCACGAACGAGTCGAGTGCCCTCTTCACCTGCTCCTGCGCGAGCTCGGCCAGGCGCGGCATGTCCACGTAGGCCGCGAGCGGGGGAGCCTGGTTCAGGTCCATCGCCCGCTCGGCGATGTTCACCGCCAGGTCCCCGATGCGCTCCAGGTCGGTGACGATCTTCAGCGCCGTGGTGATGAGCCGCAGATCGCTCGCCGCCGGCTGGCGGAGGGCGAGGATCTTCCGGCAGAGCTCGTCGATGTCGACCTCGAGGCGGTTGATCTCGACGTCGGCCTCTTTCACCTGCTCGCCGAGCTCCGAGTCGCGATCGGTCAGCGACCGCATGCTCTTGGCGATCTGCTCCTCGACCTTCGCGCCCATCGCGAGGAGCTTCTCCCGCACCAGGCGGAGATCCGACTCGAACGCCTTGTCGGTGTGCGAGGTCGTCGGTCTACCCGAACTTACCGGTGACATAGTCCTCCGTCCGTCGCTCGCGCGGGTTGGTGAAGATCTGAGCTGTCGGACCGATCTCGATCAACTCCCCCAGATAGAAGAAGGCGGTGTTGTCCGAGACCCGGGCGGCCTGCTGCATGGAGTGGGTCACGATGATGATCGTGTACTTCTCCTTCAGCTCGTGGATGAGCTCTTCGATCTTCGCCGTGGCGATGGGGTCGAGCGCCGACGCCGGCTCGTCCATCAACAGCACCTCCGGCTCCACGGCCAGCGCCCGCGCGATGCAGAGGCGTTGCTGCTGCCCCCCGGAGAGCGAGGTCCCGGCGTGCCGGAGGCGATCCTTCACCTCGTCCCAGAGCGCCGACTGGCGCAGGCAGTGCTCGACGATCTCCGCGTGGTTGCCGCCGATCCCGTTCAGGGTGAGCCCGGCGGCCACGTTCTCGAAGATGCTCATCGTGGGGAACGGGTTCGGTCGCTGGAAGACCATCCCGACCCTGCGGCGGAGGAGGACCGGGTCGATCCCCCTGGCGTAGAGGTCCTTGCCGTCGACGAAGACCTTGCCCTCGACCCGCGCTCCGGGGACGAGGTCGTGCATCCGGTTCAGCGCGCGGATGAAGGTGGACTTGCCGCATCCCGACGGTCCGATGACCGCGAGGACGGTCTGCGGCTTCACACCCAGCGACACGTGGCGGATGGCGTGATTGGCGCGGAAGTAGACGTTGAGGTCCTTGACCTCGACCTTGAACGGGTTCTCCGTTCCCGGGGCCAGGCTCGGCTGCTGCGATGCAGGCACGGCGTTCTCGGGAGGCATTGTCTGGATCGCGGGAGCAGAGCTCATCGACCACCCTTGAGGCGGCTCCGGGTGAGCACGCGAGAAGCGATGTTCAGCAGGCCGACCACGATCAGCAGCACCAGCGAGGCGGTCCAGGCCTTGGCGTGCCAGTCGTCGTAGGGACTGACCGCGTAGTTGAAGATCTGGACGGTGAGCGAGGCGGTCGGCTGCCCGGGGTTCAGGTTCCAGTACTGGTTGTTGAGCGAGGTGAAGAGCAGCGGCGCGGTCTCGCCGGCGGCGCGGGCCACCGCGAGGAGGCTGGCGGTGACGATCCCGCCGAGGGCGGTCCGGAGGATCACCCGCAGGCTGGTCCTCCAGTTCGCCACTCCGAGCGCGAGCGAGGCCTCTCGCAGCGAGCCCGGGACGAGTCGCACCAGCTCTTCTGTCGCGCGCGCCAGCGTGGGGATCATGATGATCGCCAGCGCGACGCCACCGGCCCACGCCGAGAAGTGTCCCATCGGAACGACGACCAGCGCGTAGGCGACGATGCCGATGACGATGGAGGGCACTCCCGAGAGCACCTCCGCCATGAATCGCACGCTGCTTCCGATGGTGCCGTCGCCCTTCTCGGCGAGATAGACGCCGGCGCCCACGCCGAGCGGAAGCCCGATCAGGCATGCCAGGCCGACCATGTACAAGGTGCCGATGAGCGCGTTCCCGATGCCGCCGCCCTCCTCACCGACCGGCTTCGGCAGCTCGGTGAAGAAGGACCACGACAGCCCGGCCGCGCCCTTGCTGATCACCAGCCAGAGCACCGAGAGGAGCGGGATGAACGCGAGCGCGAAGCACAGCGCACAGACCCCGGCCATGCACCGGTCCACCGCCTTCCGGTAGGTGAACGACGCGTTGAGGTTCATCCGGTCGCTCGCTTCGGGCCCTTCTGGACCGCGTTCACCAGGAGCCGCGCACCGGCGTTGAGGAGGAAGGTGGTGGCGAACAGGAGCAGCCCCAGCCCAGCGAGCGCCGCGATGTGCACGTTGCTGGTCGCCTCGGCGAACTCGTTCGCGATGACGGCCGGGAGCGTGTAGCCCGGCGCGAAGAGCGAGGTGGCGATCTGCGCCGAGTTCCCGATGACCATCGTCACTGCCATCGTCTCGCCCAGCGCCCGGCCGAGCCCGAGGAGCACGGCGCCGAGGATGCCGGCCCGGCTGTGGGGGATGACGGCCATCATCACCGCCTCCCACTTGGTGGCGCCGAGGGCGAGGGCGGCCTCGCGAACTGCCTCGGGGGTGGTCCTCATCACCTCCACCGAGACCGCGACGATGGTGGGAAGGATCATCACCGCGAGGATGAGGCCGGAAGCGAGGTAGCCGAGGCCTATCGGTGGCCCGGCGAAGATGGGCAGGAACCCGAAGTGCTTCCCCAGCCAGGGCTCGATCGACTCGCGCAGCCAGGGCACGACGATGAACAGGCCCCACAGGCCGTAGACGACGGAGGGGATGGCGGCGAGCAGCTCGACGGGGATGGTCAGGATCCGGCCCAGCTTCGCCGGAGCGAACTGGGTGATGAACAGCGACAGCCCGATCGCGACGGGGACCGACACGACGATCGAGATCGCGGAGGTCACCAGCGTGCCGTAGAGGAAGGTCAGGGCTCCGAAGTGGTCCTCCACCGGGTTCCACTCGGTGGAGGTGACGAAGCCCCAGAGGCTGTGGTCCTTCGCCAGCGGTCGGGCAAGGAGCGTGAGGTTCAGGATGATGAGCCCGGCGACCACCAGGATCATCGCCCCGAGGACCCACAACGTGCCGCCGAAGACGCGGTCGCCCAGGTTGCCCGAAGCCTGGCGACCGGTGTCCTGACCGGCGTCCACCGCGACCTGGGCGGCCTCTGCCACGGCTTCGCTACTTGGCACTGATCTTCGCGCCGTTCACGGTCAAAGTGTCGATCGTCTTCAGCACTTTCTCCTGGACGGCCTTGGGGAGAGGTGCGTAGTCCAGCGGGGACGCGAGCTTCTCGCCCTCGGTCAGCGCCCAGCGGAGGAAGTTGACGGTGGCGGTGCCCTTCGCGGCGTCCTTGCTGTCCCGGTGAACGAGCAGCCAGGTGAACCCGGCGATGGGGTACGAGTCCTTGCCCGAGGCGTTGGTGATCGAGACCCGGTAGTCGGCCGGCATCTCCACACCGGACGCTGCCGCGGTGGTGCTCTCGTTGGACGGCTTCACCCAGGCGCCGTCCTTGTTCTTGAGATCGGCGACGGCGAGCTTCTGCTGGATGGCGTAGGCGAGCTCCACGTAGCCGATGGCGCCGGGAGTGCTCTTCACCAGGCCGGTGACGCCGTCGTTGCCCTTGCCGCCGAGGGTGCCGGCCGGCCAGCTCACGCTCGTGCCGGTGCCGATCTTCGTCTTGAAGTCCGCCGAGACCTTGGAGAGGTAGTCGGTGAAGATGGCGTTGGTTCCGGAGCCATCCGAGCGCCGGGCGACGACGATGGCCAGATCCGGCATCTTCACGCCCGGGTTGTCGGCGGCGATCGCCGGGTCGCTCCAATTCGTGATCTTCCCCAGGAAGACGTTGGCGAGGGTCTCACCGGAGAAGCGGAGGCTCTTCAGGCCGGGCACGTTGTAGACCACGACCACCGCGCCGAGGACGGTGGGGATGTGCACCACGTCCGGGGCCTTGGCGATCTGGTCGTCCTTCATCGGGGCGTCGCTGGCGCCGAAGTCGATCGTTCCCTCGCTGAACTGCTTGATGCCTCCGCCCGAGCCGATGGGCTGGTAGTTGAACTTCATCTCGGGGTGCAGCTTGTAATATTCGCTGAACCACTTCTGGTAGAGCGGCGCCGGGAACGTGGCGCCCGCTCCGTTGATGAGCAGCCCCTGCGCGGAGGCGGCTGTGCCGAGCAGCAACGCGGCGCCGATGAGCAGCTTCTTCATCTCGTGTGACTCCCCTGGAGT